>JAWXTP010000006.1:0-50118 GCA_044433415.1 Rikenellaceae bacterium | reverse complement strand
ATTGTCTATATTGTATCTACCATCAGAACAATACCTAGAGACACGCGGAAGCATAAGAAAAGCATAACGAATTGCTTCTCTCATTAACGATTTTGGTGTATGATTTTTATTTTCCTTTATTAACCAACTCTCAAATGTAATGCCTAACTTTGTATCCTCAAATTTGCACAAATTAAAATCCCCAAATTTGTTATAAAAAAAATAAGCGTTAACTTTGGATTGCACCCCCAAATATTAACGCTTATGAAAGACTACTCATTAAAAAAGTATCTTATGTGGTACAAAGTTAACAAATTAAAATCAAAAAGCTTTACGATTAGCCAAATATCAAGAGAATTAATTCTTGACAGAAAAACAGTGCGCAAATATTTGGCGCTTAGAGAATCGGAATTTTTATCAAGCAGCCTGATATAAAGGCAAGTAGAACGCAAATTAACATTGTATAAAGAAGAAATTTTAACATTACTAAATTCCTGTAATGATTTTTCTTCTAGTCAAATACATGATAGGTTACGCGAATCTCATCCAGATTTCATATCAGTTCATCGAAACACGGTGAATAATTATGTTCAATATCTAAGAAAAGAATATGATATTCCTAAAAAAATAAATGCATGTCGTGTTTATTGTCAACTACCAGATGAAGAATACGGATCTTATGCGCAAGTCGATTTTGGCGAGCGCTGGGTTTATACATCAGCTGAATTCAACCTGCAAATGCAACTGAATTCATATTAATAATTTGTTTAAATTTTTCATTTGCAGGTTGAATTCAGCTTTTAATGAATAACTTTAGTGCTTTCTTTAAAGAAAAAGTCGGTGAGGACTTAAATATTAACACTCTTCGAAAACTTGACCTTGTCAAAGAAGTTCAAGGTGTAGAATATCCAACGAATGCTATGATATTACTGTCTGATGATAACCTTCGTAATTCTCTATTTCATTTTGCTAAGGTAGAGTGCGCACGTTTTAAAGGTGTAACATCTAATGAGTTTATAGATCAAAAAAGTATAACAACAAATATAGCATCACAAGCTGAGGAGGCATATAATTTTGTTTTGCGACATATTAATAAAGGTGCTACAGTAGAAGGTGTTTACACTATTGCTAAATGGGAATATCCAATAAAGGCTGTACGTGAAGTGCTTAGGAATTCCATTTTACATCGCGATTATTCACTTACTGGTAAGGATGTTAAAGTTGCTATATATGATGATATGATAGAAGTTACAAGTCCTGGATTGTTACCTCCATCTATAGATTACTCGGCAATGGAAAATCGTCAGAGTGATGCTAGAAATAAAATCATTGCTCCTGTTTTAAAAAAAATGGGTGTCATCGACCAGTGGGGTAATGGTCTGCAATTAATTGCGGACGAACTTAAAGAGTATCCTGAAATTGAATTGTGTTGGCGAGAAGTTGGACTTTCGTTTCAAGTGCAGTTTGTAAAACGTGATTTTTCTCAGACAGAAGATGTAAATGACGGATTAAATGGCGGTTTAAATGGCGGTTTAAACAGTGATTTAGATGATGATGGCGGTTTAAACGAACGGTTATTAAAACTTATTCAGAACAATATCACTATAACTATAAAAGAAATATCTCAAAGTTTAAATATTAATCTTCGTAAGTGCGAGCGTATTATTGCAGAGTTAAAAAAACAAGGATTGTTAGAACGTCAAGGTTCTAAAAAGGCAGGTTTTTGGAAAGTATCTTATCCTAAGGATAGTGTACCAAAAGGATAAAAACAAAACAATGAACTCCTGTTACATAGCGTGTAGCAGGGGTCATTGTTTGTTGTGGACACTTACGAGTCACCATTTTTATATAGTTCCACCTATTTCCCACCAGAAGGCACGGAGACCTTGTTGTGGGGTGGCAGTGTTCAAGTCGTTTAATTGTTGCATAAGTTGTTCAGCTTTGGTGTCCTCAGCGAATACTAACATAGAGGAGTTAAGGATAGGCCATGTGTGAGTGCCAAGGTGGGGTTCACCTGTAACACTACCACGTCCTGTGACTTCTTCCCATGCAGTGTAACCTTTTACGTTTAATTTCATAAAAACATTTAATATCTCTTCATGAAACGCTTGATTATATGATACGAATATTGCTCTCATTTTTAATTGTTTTTTAATTGTTTTTATCTGACTTCTAGAGCTCCCCTAGTTTTAGCGTTTTTTGCCTTTTCTAAACGCTTTAAGCTCTTTTCTGCGTTTTTGTTTAATACCTAAAGCTGCAAAAGAACAATAAATAGTAGGTACTAGAATAAGAGTTATCAAAGTTGAAAATGCAAGACCCCAAGCTACAGTAAGACCCATACCCTGCCACATCTCAGCACCTACACCCTTGCTAGTAGCCATTGGAACCATACCTAAAACTGTTGTAAGTGTTGTCATTAATACAGGGCGAAGACGTGAACTACCAGAGGTAACCACAGCATGTAATACGTTCATGCCTCTACCCCTACAAAGTATGATGTAGTCTATAAGTACAATACCATTGTTCACAACAATACCTATAAGCATAAGTATACCAAGCATGGACATAACACCTATTGCAGAGCCTGTAACCCAAAGACCTATGTATGCACCTACAAGGGCAAAAGGTAAGCAGAACATGATAACAAAAGGGTAGGTTAGTGACTCAAATTGAGCCGCCATAATGATAAATACTAATATCACTATCAACGCCATAAGTAAGATAAGGTCAGCAAAAGTCTCTTGTTGATCTTCAAAAGTACCACCAAATTCCCATGATACGTTAGAAGGAATTTCTATGCTTTCCATAGTTGCACGTGCTGCATCAACTATCTCACTCATAGCCACACCATCACCCACAATACAAGATACGGTGATAAGACGTTCACGGTTTTTTCTTTCTATTGTAGGAGGTGTGTATCTTTCAACTACCTTACCTAAGTCGCGGATTTTGATACCTTTACCCATTTGGTTATAAATGGTGATATTCTCTATATCCTCTACAGACTCACGGAAGTTTTTAGCATATCTAACACTGATGTTATATTCATCACCATCTTCACGGAAATAAGAAGCCGTAGAGCCATTAATGCGATTGCGTAAGTAACTAGCAGCAGTATATACATTAAGCCCATTTAAGGCTAGCTTTTCTCTATCAAAGTCAACGTGATATTCGGGAGTATATTCATCACGGCTAATGTTAACCTGAGTACAGCCTTCTACAGTGCTCATTTTTTCAGCTATCTCAGCAGCAATAGCATCTGTAGTTGTGAAGTCATAACCATAAATCTCTATATCTACAGCATTCTGACCACCAACACCACCTTGTTGACCACCTTCTATAACTTCAAAGTTCTTAAGTTCTGTTCTTGTAGATAAGTATTTACGCATTAAGTCGGCAATCTCACCCATAGAACGCTCACGCTCAGTTTTTACAGAAAGCGCCACATTGTAGGATATGATATAAGTACCGTTGTCTTGTAACGAACCAAAGATGTTGTCAGAGCTAGCTTGACCGTAAGAACTGTTTAAATATTCTATTTCTGGGAAATCTTCACGGAATTTCTCGTTTATTTCATCTGCAAAAGCACCTGTAACCTCTTGACGTGTACCTGCTGGAAGCTGTAGCGATAGAGAAATACGAGCATTATCTTGTACAGGGAAATACTCACTTTTAAGCTGACTGCCAACACCTATCATAACGCCAAAGAAAAGAAGGAACGCTAGGAAAATAGTAGTTTTGCGGTGAGTTATTGCTAGGTAAAGCAGTTTACTATAACCATTGGTTAAGTGACCTAACCCTTTCTCGAAAGGTACAAAGAAGAATTGTTGAACACGCCCACGTTTAGCATCTAGTCTTAACATCTGAGAACATAACATAGGTGTTAAACTTAGGGCTGCAATAGTAGAGATAGAAAGGATAATAGTAACCATCCAACCTAGTTGCTTAAATAATACCCCTGCCATACCTTCTATCATAGTTAGAGGAAGGAATACGGCTATTGTTGTAAGTGTAGAAGCTATAACGGATACAGATACTTCATTTGTTGCAAAGATAGCCGCCTGCTTAGGTTTACTGCCTTTTTCTATGTGTGTGGTGATATTTTCAAGTACCACAATAGCATTGTCGACGACCATACCAATAGCAATAGATAGGGCACTCATAGATATGATATTCAGAGTTTCACCCACTGCTAACAGATATATAAGAGCGGCAAGTAGTGAGATAGGAATGGTAAGGACAACCACAAAAGTAGCTCTCCAACGCCCTAAGAAGATATAAACTACCAACATCACAATAATAAGAATAACAACTATGGTGTCTTCTAATGAGTCTATAGTGTAGTGTATATTCTCAGAAGTATCTATGATGATTTCTACTTCAACATCTGAGGGTAGGTTGTCTTTTAGCTGAGGTAGCTTTTTACGAATTTCGTCAGAGATATTTACTGAGTTAGCACCCGATTGTTTTTGAACTACAACCATGCCACTGCGCACACCATTTGTGTAGGCCTCTTCTGAGCTTTCTTCAGAGGTGTCTTCTACTGTTGCTACATCTCTAAGGTATACCGGAGCCCCTGTTGAAGAAGTTGCTATTACAAGGTCTAACATTTCGTTAGCGTTGTCAAATTCTTTCTGCACGCGTACAGAGTAGGTGTTAGAACCTATATCTATAGAGCCAGCAGGGACGTTAAGATTTTCAGCACCTATGATACTAGCTATAGTCTCTATAGATACATTGTAGGCCTCAAGTTTGTAAGGGTCACAAAATACTTGAATCTCACGTTCAGCAAGACCTGAGATAGATACAGAACCTACACCGCTGATACGTGCTAGAGGTGTAGATACATAGTCATCTATAACTTTATAAAGTGCAGGCATACTTTCTTTTGCTGTCACAGACAATATAACGATAGGTATGTCCTCAGTACCGAATTTAAAAATTATAGGAGTACTAGCATCTTCTGGAAGTACGGAGCTTACCATATCTAGTTTGTCGCGCACGTCATTTGTTGCATCGTCTATATCTATGCCGTATTCGAACTCTAGGGAAATGATAGAGATGTTTTCTTTTGACGATGAAGTCATATCTTTAAGGTCTCCAACGCTATTCAAAGAGTTCTCTAATATCTTTGTGACGTTGGTTTCTATGTCTTCGGCGCTAGCCCCTTCATAGGAAGTCATAACCATTATCGCATTAGACTCTATGTCGGGATAAAGGTCTAAAGAAAGTTTATATAGCGAGAAAATACCAAAGATAGCCACCGCTGCAAAACACAGGGCAGTAGCAATGGGGCGTTCTACAGCTGTTTTGAATATACTCATGATTTTATTTTTGAATTGTAAGTAACTTCTAAAATAAACAGTTTTTAGAAGTCCACTTATATATGTTTATAGTATTTTTACCTGCATAGGGCAGGAAACGGATTGTTCGCTTTTTTCAAGAATGGTCAAGGGAATCTCTAACAGCTATGCTTTAACGCTTTCAAATTTTAAAGCCTCATCTTTTAATTTTATAAAATGCGCATAGGAACCGCTATGGCTTATTTTATAAAATCAAAACCTAAAGCTTTAAAATTCGAAATCGTTTAAAGCTTAGCTATTAGAGCCTCCCTTGATTTTTTACGTTTTTAGAAGTTTTAAACGGAGCAGCCTTGAGGGCTGTGAGTATTGAAACTTCTAAAAAGGTGAAAAATGTAGGCCGTTATTGGGAAAAGCAGTCCCATGGTTTCTGCCGGGCACTAAAGTTAATAAGTTACTTTATCTCCTTTCTTAACACGCGACTGCCCCGAAGTAATAACTGTAGCACCTGGGTTAACACCAGATAGTATCTCGTATTTGTCGTCTAAGCGTTGACCTAGTTCTACTTTATTAAATACTACTATGCCATTTTCAACACTATAGACGTATCTATCACCCGAACCACTTTGTTTAACAACTGCAAGGTCAGGTACTACAACTCTTGACTCCGTTCCAAACGATATAGTAGCGCGTGTAAACATCCCAGGACGTAAGCGTTGGTTAGTGTTTGCTATTTCTATTTCTATAGGGAAAGTACGTGTTGAGGCATCAATAGTAGGATATACAAGAGTGATAACTCCTGTGAAATGTTCATCCTCATAAGCATCTGCTACAACGTCTATACTCATACCTTTTTTTACTTTTGAGAAATAAGATTCAGAAACGTTAATCGTAAGTTTCACAGGTGATATTTGCTCTACAACAAAAAGAGGAGTGCCGCTAAGGAACATATCTCCTTCATCATAGTTACGACTAGTTACTATACCAGAAATTGGAGATATAAGAAAAGTATTTTCGTATAAGTTGTCGTAAGAACTCTTAGCCACGTCAAGGTCTAATTTACGAGCATCCCACATAGATTTTGACTCTCCGCCTATTTTATAAAGTTCATCGGTACGGTTAAATTCTGCTTGAGCATTATCTCTTCTCACGCGTGCTTGTTCAAGGTTTACATTATCCATTTCTGCTAACTTAGCACCCTTAGATACTCTATCACCCACTTCAACAAAAACTTTATTTATACGAACTGGATTCTGAGGAGATATTTTATTTACTACCTTCGCTTCTACAGTTCCTGTAAATACGGCTTTCTGTTCAACATCTGTTAGTACTGCCTCGCCTGTAGAAACCTCTATAGCCGCAGCTTGTTCTGTGGCTTCAGTAACTTCTTCTTTCTTAGTTTCTTGACTAGCGCCACACCCTATAAAGAGAGCCGTAAATGCTAGTGCTGAGAATGTTCTTAAAATTCTTTTCATGTTATATTATTTTCTTATTATTATCTTTTAAATTATACTTAAGCTGCTTTCTAGTTGTATTCTTATGGTAATCTAGTTATATTCAAGTTATGTTCTAGTTACATCTTTCAAAAGGTCGTAAAGATGAGTCCTTACCCAGAAAAATCACCTCATACTACAGGTCAGAAGACAAAGCTTGCAAAGAGATTTGTGCAGTCAAATAGTCGTAAATCGCACTATTTTTTGAGAGTTCTGCTTCTACTAGTTGTAGTTGAGAATCCTTAACCTCCAGTTGAGTACCTTTACCTACCTTATAACGCTCAGTGGCTATTTCATATCCTTTTTTTGCTTGTTCCACTGTAGATTTAGCCACATCATACTGATGCATACTTATATCCATAGCGTTATTATATTGAAGCCATGCGACCTCTAGATTTTTTACAGCATCTTCTTTCTGTAGTTCCAGTTGGTCAATGTTAATTCTAGCCTGTTGTATGTTGTGTCGACGTTTACCCCCATTAAAAATAGGAACTGATAAACCTAAAGTTATAATACCATAAGGATTCCACTTGTAAGAGCTAAATTTATATGTATCATCCATAGCTATCCAGTTGTAGTCAAAACTTAAGGCTAGCGACGGGTAGTTCTCAGCTTTCGACATTCTGAGTGCAGAATTTAAAAGTTGTTTTTGAATCTCTAGCTGTTGTAAATCACTATTGTTATCAAGGTTTATATCCTCCTTAGGTGTTGTCATTTGTGATACATAATCCAGGAGAGAACCACTACAAGCTATATCTGTTTCTAAATCCATACCAAGTAAAGCTTTTAGTTGCCATTTTGTTAGGGCTATAGAATGTTGAGCACTATATAAAGAGGGAAGAATATTCTGAGCTTGTACGTTTGCACGTATCATTTCATATTCAGATGTAGAACCTACATTGTATTTCTGTTTAACTATAAGGTAGTTCTCTAGGGAGTTATTATAAGTGTCAACATAGACATTATAAGTATCTATCGCTAGAAGTACAGAATAATAAGCCTTGCTTACTTGTTCTACCATGCTAATTTTTGAAGAGCGCGCTTGTTCAATAGCTAATTCAACGTCTAGTCCCGATATCTTTAGACTTTCCCAAAGTGTAGGAGACACTAGAGGCATAGAAGCACCAAAGCCACCTGTAAAGGTATTATTTGTACCAATCTCTATAGCTTGTGTTGTTTCACCTAAATCCATGTACATGGTTTGCTTTTTTACCGTACGTTGGTAGCTTCCCGAAGCCTCTATAAGAGGGAAAAGAGAAGCGTAAGTGCCTTTTTTTGCATAATTTGTTTTTGTGATTTCCTTATCCGCTATTTTGATTTGAGGATTGTCACTTAATGCCACTGTTAGTGCATCATCTAATGTAAGGATTATGCTGTTTTCTGTGTCAGAGAATTTCTTTACAGAAAGGCTATCTAGCTCCCTTGTAATGATGTTGTTGTTTTCTGTTGTTTGTGCTATTGAGTTATTCACAAAAGTCCCCAGCGCTAACAGAACAAACAAAGATTTTACTTTTTTAAACATATACTATTAATTATTGTTTTTTTAAATTATATTCATGTATAATTTGACAAGTGCAAAAGTACGTTTGTTTATAGGAAATACACCAGCATTAAGGTTCTAATTATAGTCAAAATCGAAACAAAATGATATATTTTTATTTCGTACTTAAAAATCGTGTATATTTGTAGTGAAAATCGAAACACAGGTTTAAGGACTATCCTTAATTAATTAAAATGATATATGGCACAGAATAATCGTACACCAAATGCGGAAAAATGGGATAATTTAGTAAAATTATTTGCTGGAGCTAATGTTTTGGACGGAATGTTCACGTCAGAAATAGATTCTTTTCGCTTTAATATTGACAAAAATAAACCTTTTACGGAGATAACAGAAGTGTCGCTTGATATTATCGTTATGTTAGGAGAATTAAAGTTGACGAACGATAATAAAACGTGGGTATGTACACCTAATGAAAATAATCTTATTTCTATAAAACCTATGAATAAGGTACAGAACATAGAAATATCTGATAATTTTAAAGGTTTTGCTGTGGCTTTAAGTCAAGAGTTTTTAATAAAACATTCTTTTAGACCGAATGTACCTATAGATCATTTATTGTCTCTTAGATTCTTCCCTGTTTTTACATTTGAACCCTCAGTAATAAATAATCTTTTGTCTATAGGTGCGCGCATAGAGAGGAACTTTACTAGGGAAGTGCTTTTTAAAAAGGACTTGATTCTAATTACTATGGCAGAGTTCCACATGGAGAAGTTAATAGTGATGTTAAAAGCCATGGATATAGATAATATAACTTCTAAGAAATCACGAAAAATGCAGTTGTGTTTTAAGTTCTTTGATCTGGTGATGGAACACTGCAAAAAGGAACATGAAGTTAATTTTTATGCTGAAAAGCTGTGTATTACAACTCAATACCTTACACGTATCTTACAAGAAAATTATTCCCGAAGTGCAAAAGAGATTATTCATTATTTCTTACTTTCTGAAGCTACTATTTTATTGTATTCCGATATGACTTTACAAGAAATTTCTTATACCCTTAACTTTACTGATCAGTCAACCTTTGGTAAATTCTTTAAGAAGCAAACAGGAGTTTCCCCTACGGAATTTAGAGAAAAAGAAAGTAACGAAAGGTAGGGTTATAAAAAAGTTTTCCAATTCTTTCCAATTTGATAAAAATTGGAAAGAATTGGAAAACTTTTTGCTATATTTGTAAAAATGCCTAAAATTTAAAAATATATTATGATAGAGAAAGCGCCACATATAGATAACTTAATAGAAGCTCTATTTAAATTACAAACAGATAATGATGTTAATTCTATGGTTGATAGAATTAATGAAAAATATGAGTATTGGAATGATTTAAAATATAAAAAATTACCTGAAAGTGTGTCTTCGGCACATGAGTTATGGGCTTGTGTTAAGGCATCAAGAAAATTTCATTATATTGAAGTGTGGAAGAAATATAAAATTCAGTTATATATTACAAATCACATGCAGCGACTTTGTCATGAATTTGATATGAACTTTGGAGGTTCATGGGGTGCGGAGTCTGTTATGCCAAGTTCTAATAGGGAGCAATACCTTGTGAGTTCTCTCATGGAGGAAGCAATTTCTTCTAGTCAAATGGAAGGAGCATCAACGACACGTAAGGTGGCAAAAGATATGTTACGTAAAAAAATATCGCCACGTGACAAATCACAGAAAATGATTTATAATAATTATCAAACTATATGTTTTATAGCTGAAAATAAAAATAATAACTTAACACCTGAACTATTGCTTAAAATTCATGCTTTAATGACGGAAGATACTCTTGAAAATGATGTTGATGCAGGTTGTTTTAGATCTAATAATGATGTAGTTGTTGAGGATGGTATAACACATGAAACAGTACATACGCCTCCAAGTTATGAAGCTATTCCTGAATTTATAAATGATTTATGTTGTTTTTTTAATGAAGCTGAATCTCAGGTGTTTATACATCCTATAATAAGAGGTATTATAGTCCATTTTATGATTGCGTATGTGCATCCATTTGCTGATGGTAATGGACGTACTGCAAGAGCTTTATTTTATTGGTATATGCTTAAATGTGGATATTGGTTGACAGAATATTTGTCTATATCGAGAGTTATTGCCAAATCAAAAAAATCCTATGAAAAAGCATACTTATATACAGAGCAAGATGAAAATGATATGGGGTATTTTGTTGCTTATAACCTAAGAGTGTTGGATTTAGCTTTTAAAGAACTACAAAGTTATATTAAGCGTAAAGCAGAAAACTCTAAACAGTCAGCTCAGTTTTTACCTTTGGGTAATATTAATGAAAGACAAGCGGAAATAATCAATATATTATATAATAACTCTTCTGCCGTGTTTACAATCAAGGAGTTAACAGTTCGTTTTTCAGTCGTGGCATCAACAGCTAAAAGTGATATTGTTGGGCTGATAGATTTAGGGTTAGTCTCGGAAATAGCATTCAATAAGGTAAAGAAAGGATATGTTAAATCTAAAAATTTTGATGATATCGTAAAAGGAGTTTAGTGAGCTCTTTTTTTATAAAAAACTTTCCAATTCTTTCCAATTTGTAAGAAATTGGAAAGAATTGGAAAGTTTTTTGAAGGAAACAATAATCGTAATAAGAAAAATATATCTTTAGAAATTCCCTATAATATTTATGTCCGGTAAGAATCACAACAGTGATTTTCACCATGGCTTAGCTATTTTGTTTGATTCATATCTTGAGTTTTAGGTTGGGATTTCAGAAACCACTACATTTTTAATAAAGTCCAACCTAGAACTTCAAGATATAATTAGAACAGTCCAATAACTCTCTATTGGGGGAAATGAAATTTTGAGACGGTATTGGTAATAGCAAGAACCAAGTTGTTTTACCGGACCTTTTTTAAAAAGTTGGGTTAGTAGCTTTTCACAGTACATCAATTAACATTATCAATCAGTGATTGTAGAACCTTATACTCCCTTTCTTTGTAATAAGGTTTAAATAAGACCTTGCTGTCATTCCAGCTAGAAGGCCATCCACCTACATAATCACTTACAAACACTATCTTTACTTTGTGGACTCCTTTTGCAAGAGCCATCATTGCATCATTTTTTGAATGCCTTTTAATATCGCCTACATTGTTAACAACAAGTTTGTCATCTATCCATAACTCATCATTGTCTGTAGAGAAGGCATATACCCCATCTTCTGGGATGTTTATATAACATTTACCTATCTTTGCGTAACGTTTAATGTCACGGTTAAAGGTGTATTTGTCTTGTCTAGGTACAAGGTCAGAAATAGTCTTTCCATGGCTTTCAGTCCAAGTTATGTTTCCTTTTAAATCAGCAGGAGTTCTATATTCACCTATTGATGTTTTAATTTTAATTCCAGGTTTTAAGCTAGAAGCATCAATGTTAAGAGCTGGAGCATAATTTTCTTTAACTATCGAGATATTACGAACCTCACTAGTTCTTCCAGACTGTGAAAGACAGGCAATTTTTAAGTTGGTGCTTTCAGTGAAGAATAATGATTCAGTGTATCTAGTAGAGTTTACGTTAGGCTCCTTGCCGTCGGTAGTATAAACTATAGGCATAGGACGCGACGTTTTAAATTCTATGCTTGCAGAGTCTGTAAATACTATGTTGTTTATAGAACCTCCCTCTTGTTCTGGTAGAGGAATATGGTAATGACAGTCGTGAGTTTCTAACCTTACCTGACTATTTTCGACACGTCTACAGAAGTCTACAAAGTCTTTGTTTTCAGTTTTGCTCCAACCTATTTCTGCTAATGCAAACGCACGAGGGTAAAGTCTTATATCGAGAGATTTGGTGTTATATACATATTCAGTCCATAGGTTTGCCTGAACCCCTTTTATATACTGATTTTTATTCTTTACATATAAAATATCAGGTATAGGGTTGTAGGCATATATCTTTTGTAAAGGAGCATATCTTGCAAAGTAATGTTCTTCAACTTTTGCATCCCCTTGATAGTGATCTAAGTAAAGTCCCTGAGTTTGAGGAGACATGATAACATCATTTCCGTTAATAGCAGCTTCTATACCGCCATTTTCATTTTTCCATGACATGATAGTTGCAGTTTCTGTTACTCCACCTTCAAGAATCTCATTCCAGCCTATTATTTTTTTGTTATATTTAGCTAGTATTTTTTCTACTCTAGCTATCGTATAACTTTGAAGTCTTTCTTCAGCAGTATGTTCCTTTGAAGCCTTTAGTTTTTCGTCTTTTATTCTTTTTTGGCAGTCAGGACATGCAGCCCAGCTATTTTTAGGGCATTCGTCACCACCTATGTGGTAATATTCGCTAGGGAATAGGTCGCACATTTCATTAAAAAGAGTATCTAGGAAGTTGAACATATATTCATCACCTGGGCACATAACTATAGAGTCGGGACCCCATACAGATCTTATCTCAGGAGTTTCTTCCTTGCACGAAAGCTGAGGGTAGGCAACACAGGCAGCCATAGAGTGAGCAGGGATATCAATTTCTGGGATAACGGTGATAAATCTGTCAGCAGCATATTGTACTATCTCTTTTACTTGTTCTGTAGTGTAGAAGCCCGCATGTACCTCTCCGTTTTCGTCTACTCTAGAAGAGCTAAGCTCTGTTAATTTAGGAAAGGCTTTTATTTCTATTCTCCAGCCTTGATTATCGCTTAGGTGCCAGTGGAAGCGGTTTATTTTAAACATAGATAGTATATCAAGATGTTTTTTTAGTTCCTCTACACCAAAGAAATGGCGCGAAACATCAAGCATGATACCTCTATATTCAAATCTCGGACTATCAGTTATCTTTACAGCAGGGATAGACCATTTTCTAGCGTTTATTTTATGTGAACTTTCAATCTCAGCAGGCAGCAGTTGCATTATTGTGTTGAATCCATAGAACACACCATTTAATTCACGAGCTTTAAGAGTAATTTTATCTGTAGTCACATCTAGGTGGTAGCCTTCACGTTTTTCAGGTAGGCTACTGTCTAGTATTATTACAATATCAGCATCTTCTATAGATTCACAATATGTGATATTGAAACCTGTAGAATTACTTATTTTATCAGTGAAATAATGAGCAACTTTTGATACGTCATTATTCTGGACGTATATTTTAAAGTTGTCTTTTAATATAAATTCGCCCTCAAGAGTACTCATATTCTCAGGGGTAGGGATAATGTTTATACCTTTATTATATTCATTGCTTGAAATATTTCTATTGCAAGATAATAAGAAGAAACAAAGTATAAAGCAGAAACAGGTTATTAATCTATACATAGTTGTGTTTTTTAAAATTATAAAAACAAATGTAGTGTATAGGTCGCTGAAACAGTTTTAAAAAACAACTACTTTGCATTAAATTATTGAGATTGTTAATAAATTTAAATACAAAGTAGTTTTTTTTAAAGAATTTAGGTGATTTTCCTTTAGTTTTTGTTAGATTGTGAAGTCTCAGCGTATACCTTTGGCGAGCACCCTGCTACTTGTTTAAAGACTGTGCTAAAATAGCTAGCTGAGGAGAATCCCACACTATAACCAATTTCTGATAATGATAATTCTCCTTGTTCTATAAATAATTTAGCACGCTCAACGCGTACAGAGTTTATGTACTTATTAACAGAAGTATTTGTGATAGCCTTAAACTTATTTTTAAACATCAGCCTACTCATCTTTAAATGTGTGTGTATAGCTTCAATCTCTAATTCAGGATTATCTAAGTTGCTTATGATAAATTCATTTACTTGAGTCATGAATTTTTCGTCAGCATTACTAAAGGTGCTATCTTTTGGTAATATAACCTCATTGTAGTTTAGGAAACGCTTTTTGATAGACTCCCTAGAACTTAGCACATTCTTTATGACAGTAAATAACATCTCTATATCAAAAGGTTTGGTGATATAGTTGTCTGCTCCTAGCTTGTAGCCGTGCGATTGGTGGCTAGTGTCGCCCTTTGCAGTTAATAAGATAATAGGAATATGACTTATCTCTATATTCTTTTTTATTTCCGTACATAGCTGATAACCATCCATTATAGGCATCATGATATCACTTATCACTAAGTCAGGGAGTTTAGTCTTTATGCATTCAAGAGCTTTCTCACCGTTGTAGCTGCAATACACATTTTTAAAATGAGGTGTTAGCTCCTCCTTAAGGTAATCTATAATATCAGTATTATCATCCACTATTAATATAGTGTAGTTTTGAGTGTTTATAGAGCCATGTGTAGTGATGGTTTCTGTGTTGTTGTTAACAATGTGTTGAGGAACTTCTGCATTGATGAAGTTTTTATCCTGCTGTGTATCTGTAGTTTCAACAATTGTTACTTTCTTTAATTCTAGGTTGTAAGGAATCTGGAAGTAGAAAGTAGAACCTGCACCCTTGTTAGAGTAAGCTCCAATTTTACCTTTATGCATAAGTACAAGGCTCTTAGTGTAGGCTAAACCTATACCAAAACCGCTGGTCTTGCTATTTTTCTGATAGAAGTATTTAAATAGTTCATCTGTCTTACTATCGTCTATACCTATACCTTCGTCTACGACTTCTATGTGTAATTTGTTAGCTATCTCCTTGCAGTTTACACATACGTGGGTGTTAGAATTGCTGTATTTTAGAGCATTCATAAGTAGGTTAGAAAGTATTATAGAACATTTGTCAGAGTCTAAGTTAATTTCCTTATTCTGTATATCAATGTTATAGTCAAGAGAGATGTTTTTGTTTTTATATTCATCATTAAACGCCGTAACATTAGATACAAACCACTGTGTTATGTTTATAGATGAAACATCTAGTGAAGTTTCATTTTCTTCTATACATCTTATATTCAATACCATATCTATTAGGCTTATCATCTTTTGAGTTTGCTTATGTATGGATTTTATCTCTTTATACGCGCGGTCTTCTGTAGACACTATATTCATTAACCTATTTATAGGAGAGTGAATAAGAGTAAGAGGTGTTCTTAGCTCGTGAGATATATTGGTCATGAAGGCTAGCTTCTGCTCGGATAGCTTTTTACGTTTAAGAAGATATGTTTCGTTCATCTTTCTCTTTTTCCTTCTATAAATCATGTTATATATTAATGTTATGATTAATAGGAGTATAAAGATAAGTACATAGAAAGCTATAGGACTCCTCCACCAAGGTCCATTAATAGTTAGAGTTGCAATTTGTTTAGGAGTTGTGAATTTGTTATTTATGTTTCTAAAGCTCACATTTACAGTGTAATCACCTATAGGGAGCTTAGGGACTTCAAATACTCCGCTTCTAGTGGTTATAGAGTAGTTATTAGTACCGACTATATCCACTTTCATTAAACGCTTTGCAAAAAGATTTACCCCTTTAGGTGCTATTTTTAGCTCTAAAAGAGAGTAGTCCCACTTTGCTTGAATGTGAGGATTCTTTTCTTCGCTATAGTGTAGTACTACTTTATTATTGTCTTGATTTACAGATACTAATATAGCTTCAAAGTTAGGTTTAGGGTTGAATTTAAGGTCATTATGTATTATTAGTAGTCCATTTATTCCACCTAAGTAAACGTCGCCTGCTGTAGAGACGTAGGCTACACGAGATATATATTTGTTGACTGGCACACCGTCAGGTTCTCCTAAGAAGTAATTTTTTTTGCTATTAATATCATAACAATGTATGCCGTTAAGAGAGCCATACCATAATCTGTCTTTGTTATTATCGACTATTAAGGTATTAATCTCTTCGAGGTTAGTGTTTAATATAAGCTCAGATTTCTTAGAGTTTACATCATATAGATAAAGGTCGTTTAGAATGTCACTAAACCAGATATTTCCATTCTTATCTATTGTAGCATTTGTTATGTTATTAGTGTGTGCATATATGTTAAATATATCTAAGTCCATCTTGTTGAATGCATAAATTCCCTTTTCTCCGAAACTGTAAAGATGTTCTTTGTTATCACCTACAGCAAATTGCAGGTTAGGTAGGGCGTTTTTGTTACGTGCAGTATAAGGAGTTAAGGTTTTCTTAAAGATATTAAGTCTCATGTGACCTAAGTCATAGAAAGTCAATAAGTCATGGTTGTATAAGTATCTTAAAAAATCGTAGTTAGTAACCTTTTGATTATTCTCAGTGTTAGTAAGGTCTAGTATTTTTATCTCTCCTGTGTTTTTGTTAAACTTAGCTATATATTTTTGATACACACTAAAAACCAATTCACTTTTATTAAGATTAGAAACAGAATTGACTTTTAGCCCTGCTGTTGAGGGGTATTGTTTAACTTCTTTTGTATTAGGGTTGTAGCTGTTTATACCACCTCCGTCAGTAGCTAACCATATTATGCCTTCGCTATCTTCTGTGATAGAAAGCACCACCATGTTGCTAAGTCCAGCTTTACTTTGCATAGTTGCTGTTTGAAGTAGGCTAATGTTTACCTCCTTCACAAATACAACGCCTGAGCGTACTGTTCCTAACCATATATTATTATCGTTGTCAAAAAGAATATTTAGAGTTGATAATAGGTTGTTATGCTGAAACTGAGTGTTGTTCATTAAGAAGCCTATAGAGAAATCGTCTAGGTTGATGTATTGAACACCACCCCCGTCAGTAGTTATCCACAACTTGTTATCTTTTTCTTTAATACATGTTATATTATAAGGTGTAAGTGCCGAGTTATGGCTATTAAATGTTTTCTCTAACACCAGTTTGTTACCATCCCATGTGTAGCAATTCAAGTTTCTGTATTGAGCTATCCATATTTTACCCTTAGAATCAGCATGTATAGGTGAGTCTGCAATAAACTTACTAGTTAACTGGAATTTACTCTTACCTGTATTTAGATTAACAGAAAATAAAGATTTGTTGAAGTTGTTAATGATTACTATAGAGTCATTAATGGGGTTCAAAGATCTTATAATTGTTTTACCTACAGTTATTTCGTTTGTGATAGTATCTTTAACAGTATCATATATATAAATAGTGTTATTAGTAGCTAACAGTAAGTTGTTACCCATTTTTGATGCTCTATGTACATTTACCTTTTGATTGTTTTGTGTAAGGACATCAAATTTATCATTTGTTGTATTATATATGTAAGCTAAATTATTGTCAAAAGTCCATATTCTCTCTTTTGAGTCTCTTATAATCTGCTTTATATTGTTACTTTGTAAGGAACTAGAGTCAGCGGCATTTTTTTTATATATAAATATCTCATTACCCATAATGCGGTTAAGACCATTGTCAGTACCTATCCATATATTTCCCCATTTGTCTTCTTTTATATCTTGTACAAGATGGCTTGATAATCCTTGAGGGAAGGACAGTTGTTTACATATTAATTCCTGAGAAGTAACCTTTGTAAAGGACGATAAAGTGACTGCTATTATTAGAAATAATTTCTTAGTAATATTAAATAAGTTTATGCTTTTTATTCCTGTCTTAAGTTTCATATATACCCCCATTGTATTTTATAAGTTCCTTTTATTAGTTTTCTCTTTGTTTTCATTACAAAGTTACACTATTTTCTATGAATATGTATATTTCTCCTTTAAAAATACATATTATTTCTTTTAAAAAACTATCATTTTGCCTATGTATAAGGATTTTTGTAATTATACGGCTTGTTTTTTATATAAATCCGTATCCTTTTACCCTTACTTTGCCAATAATTAAAAGTATTAACTTTAACATAATAAAAACATGAAAGAAATGTATACACAAAAAAGAATTTATCAGTCTTTCTCGAGACTGGGTAAATTACCGCTTTTGTTATCTCTTGTTTTTTCCTTAAACTGTCAGCAGATTTTTGCTAATGACTTTGCTTCGCCAAGCAAGTTGGAAAGTACAAGCGAACAACACGAGATTAAAGGTATTATTAAGGATGCTAGTGGTGAACCTTTAATAGGAGCCTTAATAATTATTGAAGGTACCACTACAGGGACAACATCGAGAGCTGATGGAACATTTAACCTAGCAGTAAAAGAGGGAGATGTTGTTGTCGTTTCTTATATAGGTTATAATGACTATAAGGAAACTATCGCTAAACAAGGTTACCTTGAAGTTGTTATGATGGAAAGTTCTTTATCTGCCGATGAAGTAGTAGTAGTAGGTTATGGTAGTCAAAAGAAAATTAACTTAACAGGTTCTGTAAGTTCACTGTCAGGTGAAGATATCGCTGCAAGACCTGTAACTTCAGTAACAAATGCTCTTCAAGGTGTTATCCCAGGTCTTAACATGTCTTTTGATGGTGATGGTGGTGAGTTAAATAATACTATGAGTGTAGATATTAGAGGTGGTGGTACTATAGGTGAAGGCTCTTCTTCTGGACCACTTATCCTAATTGATAATGCACCAGGTGATATGAATAGTTTGAACCCTCAAGATATAGAGAACATCTCTGTACTGAAAGATGCTGCTGCATCATCAATCTATGGTTCTCGTGCTCCTTTCGGGGTTATCCTTATCACTACTAAGAAAGGCGAAAAAGGAAAAGCTAGAATTAACTATCAAGGTGATTTTAGAGTTGTTTCGCCTATCTCTTTACCAGATCAGATGAACTCATTACGTTGGGTGACTATGTATAATGATGGACATACTAATGCAGGTTCTGCGGCGGCAGTGTCTCAAACAGCAATAGATAAAATTATAGCTTACCAGGCAGGTGAAATTCCTTATGCTACTACAGTAAATAATTTGACAGGTTTATGGTCTACAGCTCGTGGTGCTAATGGTAACACAGACTGGTATGATGTTTACTATAAGGATCAAACTTATGCTCAAAATCATGCTATATCTGTAAGTGGCGGCGGTGAGAAGGTTAACTACTATTTTTCTACAAGTTACTTAAATCAACAAGGTCTTATGCGTTATGGTGATGACCAATACACTAGATATAACATAAGAGCAAAAATTGATTTTCAGTTAAATGATTATATTACTGCTTCTTATAATACTAGTTGGGCAGAGGTAGATTATGAGCGTCCTTCATATATGACTTCTTACTTCTATCACCAGATTAGTAGAAGATGGGTTACTAACCCTGTATACGACCCTAATGGTTTCTTCATGGAAGATAGTGATATTTACAGACTAACAGAGGGTGGTAGATATAATGAAAAGGAAACTAGAAATTCTGATCAGTTAAATATCAACATTAGACCTACAAAAAATTGGAATATCAATTTTGAAGGTAATATGAACACTATAGGTGGTGATTATCACCAAGATATATTACCGGTTTATGGCTATAATGCTTC
Organism: Rikenellaceae bacterium; assembly: GCA_044433415.1. Lineage (GTDB taxonomy): Bacteria > Bacteroidota > Bacteroidia > Bacteroidales > Rikenellaceae > JAWXTP01. Next base: position 30,582 of record JAWXTP010000006.1, on the reverse strand, counting down.
TGGAGAGCCTTACCCAGTGATATTTAACAGTAGTGTAGGTGCAGGACAGAGTTCTGTTTCAGAAAAGAAGACTTCAACAAAAATATATACAGTAAATGCCTTCACAGATTATACATTTGACGTTGCAGAAGATCATAATGTTAAAGTATTAGCAGGTTTTAATGCTGATGTAAGAAGAGCAGATGCTCTAACAGCTCAGCGTGACTCGTTAATAGTTGCATCGCTACCTGCTCTAAGTACAGCTTCAGGTAAGGAAGTGATAAATTGGGCTGAGACGCACCAAGCAACTACAGGTTTCTTTGGTCGTATAAATTACAACTATAAAGACAGATATATGGCTGAGATTAATGCTCGTTATGATGGCTCTTCACGTTTCGTAGGTGATCAAAGATGGAATTTGTTCCCTTCATTCTCAGGTGGTTGGAATATCGCGAAAGAAGACTTCTGGGGTGACTTTGTAGATGTTGTAAATCAGTTTAAGTTTAGAGCTTCATGGGGAGAGCTAGGTAATCAAAATACAACAAACCTGTATCCTTTCTATCAAACACTGCCTTATACAAAAGATGGTAATGAATGGTTATTGGGAGGCTCTCTAAATGATAAAGTAAATATGCCTTCTATGATTAGTTCTTTGCTTACATGGGAAAAAATTAGAACTCTTAACTTAGGTTTAGACTTTGCGATGTTTAGTAATCGTTTGAAAGGTTCTATAGATGTGTTTAATCGTCAGACTTTAGATATGGTAGGTCCAGCACCTTCTCTACCTTCAACACTTGGAACTTCTGCACCTATAGTAAATAATGCGGATATGAGTTCTAAGGGTTATGAGATAGAAATTAGCTGGAGAGATAAGATAGGTGACTTCTCTTATGGTATAAAAGGTAACTTATATGATGCTACTCAGACTGTAGATTACTATCCTGACTCAAACGGTAATATTTATAACTGGTATTCAGGTAAAAAGTCAGGTGAGATTTGGGGTTATGAAACTGTAGGTATAGCAAAATCAGATGCTGAGATGCAGGCTCACCTAGAAAAAGTTGGTGGTCAAGATAGAATAGGTGACAACTGGGCAGCAGGAGATATTATGTATGCTGACAAAGATGGTGTAGAAGGTATTACACCAGGTTCTTCAACACTAGATGATCATGGTGACTTATCGGTTATTGGTAACTCAACACCGCGTTATCGTTTTGGTATTACTGTAGATGCTGCATGGAAAGGATTTGACTTCCAAATGTTCTGGCAGGGTATAGGTAAACGAGATATTAGTTTTGGTGGTACAAGTAATACAGTATTGTCAAATAGTGCTCAATTCTGGGGTATTGTGGGTAATGCTTACCAGAGTGTGGGATTTGAAGACCACTGGGATTATTTCCGTCCAGAGGGACATGAGTATGGTGCTAACTTAGATGCTTACTATCCTCGTCCTAATGTGGATAGCGAGAAAAACCATAGACATCAAACAGCTTATTTGTTAAGTGGTGCTTATATTCGTTTGAAGAATGTTCAGCTGGGTTATACTGTTCCAGTGAATTTAGTACAGAAGATAGGAGTGTCAAGATTGAGAGTTTATGTTTCAGCTGATAATATGTTGACCTTTACTAAGATGGCTAGTATGTTTGACCCTGAAACTCTTGGCGGTGGCTGGGGTGCTGGTAAAACGTATCCACTTTCTAAAGTGGTGTCGATGGGTATCAATTTGAATTTTTAACTTTTCTTCTTGGAAAAAGAGACAGAGCGTCATTTGTCCTATGCAGGCTAAAAAACGGTCAAAATGTATTTCAAAAACATTTTGAAACAAATTAATAAATAAAATTTTTAGGTGATTTCTAAAAGCTGGTGTCTTAATATTCCCCATTGTGTAAATTATCAAAACATCAAATGAAAAATCAACCAGTTTTTAGAATAAACCTAAAGGAATTGTAGAAATTATAGTAATTAGAATAATTTAAATATAGAAATTATGAAAGCTAAAAAGTTTATAAATATAGCTCTATTGTTATCGGTGGTGACTTTTAGTTCATGTAATGCCTTTCTTGATAGAGAGCCTTTGGATGATATTCCACCTGAACAATTCTTTAATACAGATAGTGAAGTTCAGTCGTATGTAGTGTCACGTTATACAGACGTGTTTAGTACTTTCGGTGGATATAATATAACAAAACTTAGAGCTGATGATCATACAGATAATCAAGCCTCAAGTACAGCAAGTAACGCTAACTGGGCAACAGGTTATTGGCAGGTTCCGCAATCAGGTAGCGGTTGGGTGTTTACTGTGCCTAGAAAAATTAACTACTTCCTAGCACAGGTAGAATCTAAATTCGAAGCTGGCCAAATATCAGGCGACCAGACTAATATTAGTCACTCTATAGGTGAGGCTTACTTTATTAGAGCTTACGAAAATTTTGAGAAACTAGTGAAATTCGGTGACTTCCCTATTATTACAGAAGTGATGGTCGACGAACTAGAATCACTAATAGAATATAGTAAAAGAGCACCTCGTAATATGTTCGCGCGTTTTATTATTAGTGACCTAGAGAAGGCTATCTCTATGATGACTGATACTCCTAATGGTGGTACTAATAGAATTACTCGTAAAACAGCACTTCTGTTTAAATCAAGAGTTGCACTTTTTGAAGGTACTTGGCTTAAATACCATAAAGGTACTGCTCGTGTACCAGGAACAGAAGATTGGCCTGGTAAAGATAAAGACTATAATAAAGATTTTACTATAGATATAGATGCTGAGATAGAGTACTTCCTAGCTGAAGCTATGAAAGCATCTAAGGAAGTAGCTGAAAATGTAACATTAACTGTTAATAGTGGTAAGACAAACCCTGATTATCAATTAGATAATAGTGGTTTTCAAGTTAGTGAAGTGTCAGGTGTAGACTGGAATCCTTATTTTGAGATGTTCTCAGATGTTGATATGAACGATTATAGTGAGGTGCTTTTCTGGCGTGCATATAACGGAACTATGAGCGCTAGCTCCTTGCATAGTGTGAGCTCTTACCTTTATAAAGGTGGTTCTACAGGTTTAACAAGAAGCTCAATAGATACATATCTTATGGCAAACGGTCTACCTCATTATCACGCTCTATCAGGGTATAAAGGAGATAACACCCTAGAGGATGTACAACAAGGTAGAGACCCTAGACTTCCTTTATTTATGTCTATACCTACTGATGTAGCACGTTTTGAGAACCCTGACGGTATTAAGTTTACATTGTTTGGTGCTCCAACTATCTTAAGTGCTGAAGGATCAAAAATGACTACAGGTTATAATTCACGTAAATTCTATACTTACGATATAGACCAAATAGGTAAAGGTAATGGTCTTATTAATACTTATGGATGTTTACTATTTAGAGCTGTAGAAGCTCACCTTAACTACATGGAAGCATGCTATGAACTAAATGGTTCTTTAGATGCTGATGCATTAGAGTATTGGACTATGATACGTGAAAGAGCAGGAGTAGACCCAGATGTTCAAATGACAGTAGATGCTACAGACCTAACAAAAGAAAATGACTGGGCTGTTTACTCTTCTGGTAAAATGATAGACCCTTACCTATATAATATACGTAGAGAAAGACGTATAGAACTAATGCAAGAGGGTTACAGATGGAACGACTTGAAACGTTGGGCTTCTCTAGAAACTGTTAAGGATTATATTGTTGAAGGTTTTAACCTTTGGGGAGATAATGCTGCTCTATATGATGTAGACGGTAAGACTACTCTAATATATGAAGGTCAATCAGGTGTTGCTAACGTGTCTCCTAAAGAGAATAGTACTTACCTTCGTCCTTATCAAATTGTATCTAATAACAATAATGTGTACAATGGATATAACTGGCATGTGGCAAACTACTTAAGTCCTCTACCTTTTGAAGAGATTCAACTTGTATCAACAGATTATAGCGATTTGTCTACATCGGTGCTTTACCAAAATCCAGGTTGGCCTTATGAGGCAGGTGGTGTAGCAATTGATTACTAGGGTTTTAGTAGAATTTGTAACTGTTATTACCAAAATTATTAACAAACTTTTTATAATTTCACTTATGAAACTTAAATATAAAAATATATATACTGTAGTTTTGGCAGGACTAATATGTATATTTATGGGTAGTTGTAGTGACTCCCTAGACGAACAATATTTGCCACAAGGTTTTTACCTAAATGTTGTTCAACGTGATACTATGGTAAAAGATAGTACCTCATGTACCATTCCTATGCAAGCCTCGTCAGCGTGGACAACAAAATCGTCAGCAAGCTGGTGTACACCAACAAAAAATTATTATATAGGTGACGAAGATTTGATATGTAGTCTTGAACTAAATAGAGGTGAAGGGCCTAGACAATGTGCTGTATATATCACTATGATTACAGCAAATAAAACATATACTGACTCTGTAGTTATAACACAAGAAGTTAGCCTTATGCCTGAGGTTAGTGTAGAAATACCTACAGTGCAGGTTTCTAGTAATGGAGGACCTCTTGAAGTAGCAATAAAACATAACTTTGGTGTTAGCTTCTCTATTTTGTCAGAATCTTCAGGTAATACAGATTGGTTTACACTTCCTGAGGATATCATGACTGATAGTAAGGATGTTGTAGAGTCTATTGCTGAATTTGACTTTGAGATGAATACAGACGTTGATAGAGAAGTTAGTATACTTCTTACAAATACTCAGCCTGGTGTTGACCCATTTGTTGTTACTTTCACTCAGAAAGCGTTCGCACCTGCAGTAACTTATTTTGCTGATGATTTTGAAGATCAGGTTAAAGGTAGTCCAACAGGGGTATTTGACCCTACTTTAAAAGGTTGGGATATACAATCTACTTATGCTAGCTTAACATTGAAGTCTTACTACCATACAACAGTAAGTTCAGCAGTGTTGTTCAATATGGCTAACACAGACATTTATACAGCATGGATGATAACTCCTCCTATTAATGTGTCTGAGCTTGCAACAGGTCAAGTAAGCGTTAAGATAGGTTCAGGTAATACAAATGTTCCTACAGATGCAGAATCTATTAAGATAGTATACTCTACAGATTTTGATGCTGATGCTGCGAAAGCAACATGGGTTGAGGTGATAGATGGCACTATAGCAACACCTGCTATGGGGGTTATGAAGAAACATACAGCAGAAATCCCTGATGAAATTGCTGACCATAAGCGAGTAGTATTCGCTATACAGTATATTGCAGGTAAGTCTGCATATCGTGTCGATGAGTTTGCAGTAGAGTAAACCATAGTTTGCTTGATTTGAAATAATAAACATAGGGGGATGACTTACCCCCTATGTTTTCTAAAAATAAATAATAATGAGAAAAAGTTTACTGTATATAATGCTGATGCTAAGTGTATTAGTATCTAGTTGTAATACTCAACAAGAGAAATTTGTAGATGTTATTGGTGAGTTTGTAGAAGGGGAAGTTTATCCAGAACAATCTAAAAATGAGTTTCTAAGTTTGGCTTATCTGTCAACTTCTATGATAGGCTTATATCAAGTAGCACCCGAAAATGTAGCTTCTTACTTAGATAAATACCACTGGGGAGGAATTTCTGATGTGGCAATAATAAAAGGTGTTTTTATGACAGGTAAAGACGGTTCTATTATCACATCATGGAACAAGGAAACATGGCCTGAGGTGTCAGAAGAAGCTATAACATACGAAAATAAAAAACTTGATGAGAATAAAGAACGTAATAGTCTATGCTCTAAAGAAGTGGTTATAGAAACTATTAAATATTTTAAAAGAAAAGGTGTTAGGATATGGTTTTGTCAACAAGGCTATGGTTGGTTATCAAGAAATACGAGCCAAGAGATAGTTTTACAAAATCCAGAGTTGACAAAGAAATATGCTAACAACTTAATAAATTTATGTAAAGAGTTTGATTGTTACGGTGTTGATTTTGACGATGAATTTCCTTCGGCAGCGGCTACAGAGGGTTATCATAACCTTATGAGAATGACAAAGGCTAGCGGCTTTAAAGTAGGTGTATGTGCTCAACAAACTTATGAGGCACAGGCTCACGCTGACATGAATTGGGAGAAAATCGTAAGTGAAGGCATAGTAGACCATATTAACAGTATGCATTACACAGCAGGACTTTGTGCTGATGAATCTTCGGAAGCACGTATGAAAGTGAGAGTTGATGCAATAGATGGTTGGGAGCAGAACTTCCCTCAGTGCTTTAAAGGTAATGACACAAAAGTTAAGTTTTTATCGGGTATAGGTTATTACACTAGTAAGAAACCTGCTTTGAATATGATGAAACTTTATGAAAAATATGGAGAGAAGGCTTACACTCAGGGTACCTTTGATGATGAAACTTTCGCTTTCACTACAGATAATGTAAAAGCTGCTGTGCAGTTAGCAAAAGATAGGGGTTGGGCTGGTGTTTTCACATGGCTTACTTCTCATGATTTTACTACAGACCACCCTGCTGAATATAGCCGCCAGAAGGCTTTAGAGTCACAGGTGAATAAAATATGGTCACAAGAAAATAATCTCTAACATTTAAATTTAGAGGTTAGTTATAAAATATCTTTAATCAGTTGGCTCATTAATATATTGAATTTTAGGGGTTAATAAGTATTTAGTATTTTTGTTGGTTAGTTTTTCTGAGCCAACTGATTATTTTTTGTATCTTAGAGGAATTTTAAAGGTATTTATTTTAATAATTAAATAATATGACAAAGTCACATTTAGTGTTTTTTAGTTTTGTTGCAGCATCGGCTACAGCTTACGGTCAGGAGGCTAATAAACCTCATCTGATATTTATAATGACAGATCAACAACGTGGTGATGCTTTAGGCTGTGCAGGTAATTCGGCACTTTTAACACCTAACCTTGATGAATTGGCTCGTGAAGGTAACCTTTTTGTTAATGGCTATTCATCTGTACCTAGTAGTACTCCTGCACGTGCAGGTTTATTGACAGGGATGTCGCCTTGGGCTCATGGTATGTTGGGTTATGGTAATGAGGCTGAAAGATATGAGTATGAAACACCTCGTATGTTAAATGATCTAGGTTATGTAACTATGGGTATTGGTAAGATGCACTGGTATCCTCAGTATAATCAACGTGGTTTTCAGTCTTTGCTCCTAGATGAGAGTGGTCGTGAGATGACAGAAGATTTTGAGAGTGATTATCGTAAATGGTTTTCTGTTGAAGCCTTGGGTCAAGATCCCGACCTTACAGGTATAGGTTGGAATGAGCATAGAGCAGGGGATTATAAACTGTCAGAAGATTTGCATCCTACAGTATGGACAGGACAAACAGCGGTTAAAACTATAGCAAATTATAACAGTGATAAACCTCTTTATTTAAAGGTGTCTTTTGCTCGTCCTCATAGTCCTTATGATCCACCAAAGAGAATATTAGAGGAAATGAAAAATATTGAGGAAGAACCTTCAGCACCATATATGGGGGATTGGATTCCTGAGGAGTGGAAGAATGAAACTGACCCTCAGAAAAATCCTGATGCTGCAATAGGTAACTTTGGGGATGACTATGCCAAAAATTCGCGCCTACACTATTATGCTTCAATTATGTTTATAGATGAACAGGTAGGTGAGATAATAGATGAGTTAAAAGCTAAGGGGATGTACGATAATGCTCTTATTATGTTTGTATCTGACCATGGTGATATGATGGGTGACCACTGCCTATGGCGTAAAACTTATGCTTATGAGGGTTCAACAAAGATTCCTTTCATAGTGAAACTTCCAAAAGGTTATGATACTCATATCGAACAAGGTGATAAGATAGAATATCCTGTTGAGTTACGTGATGTACTACCTACTTTCTTGGCGATAAATGGTGCTGAGCAACCAGAGAAAATGGATGGTAGCTCTTTACTGAAAATTTATGACGAGAAAACTCCTGATTGGCGTGAGTATATAGATTTGGAGCATTCTACAGCTTACTTTAATGAGAATTATTGGTGCGCTTTGACTGATGGCGATATTAAATATATATGGTTTGTGAAAACTGGTGAAGAACAGCTTTTTGATATGACTAAAGATAAGGGCGAAGAACATAACCTTGCAGGTAGTAAACGTTATGCTAAGAAGTTAACAGAAATGCGCCAACTTATGGTTGAGCACCTTTCTGTGAGAGGTGAAGACTGGGTTAAGGATGGTAAATTGCAGATTCTAAAAGGGAATCACATCTATGGGAAGAACTTTCCCTACGAGGGTGATCCATACACAAGACCCCGTTTGTAACTTGAGTTTTGTTTCGGTAGTTCGGGAAGGCTTTTCCCAATAACGGCCTACATTTTTCACCTTTATCGAAAAATCAATGCTCACAGCCGTCGAGGCTGCTCCGCTTAATTTTCCGATAAACGCAAAAAATCTAAGCCATTCTTGAAAAAAGCGGACAATCGTGGACGCTAAATTTTGAAACTCCATGCAGCATCGAGCTGCATGGAGTTTCTGTTTGAAAATAGTTGTCAGGGGCAAGCAGGGTCGAACAGGGTCAAGCAGGGTCGCGACAAGCGACTAAATATTGTTAAAATAATTCTTGAAAGATTTTAGTAATATTGTTGACCCAGTTTGACCTAGCGACTATTTTTTCATTATGCTGATTTTTCTATTATTCTTTTGAGATTTTGTACTGTAATAATACAATGGTATATTCTTTGTAATAGCACTTTTATGTTTTTTAGGAGACTTCCTATGAGATGATATTATAATATAATGTTAATTTAAAAAAAAAGTAAGTTATGAGGAAAATTCTATTCTTAACAGTATTGCTACTGTCCGTAGGGGCGGTGAAAGCACAAGACTTATCTGTGGTTACTATAGTAGATAAGGATGAGTATGTGGTCGGAGATTTTTGGTCTAATTGGTACCTGTCTGGTGGTGCTGGTGTGAGCCTTCCTATCCAAAGAAGTGCATCACATAAATATTTTGACCTTGACCCATCTTTTGCATTCTCGGTGTCATTGGGTAAATGGATTACTCCATTTGTATCCCTAAGAGCTAACTACTCTTATTCAACACTCAAAGGTAATGATTATACTAAAGGTGCTAACGTGAAAACAGGTACTACAGCCCTCTCAGGTAATTTCTCTGTGTTTAGCGCTGATGCTATGCTGAACCTTTCTGCACTAATATGGGGTTATAACGAAAATCGTGTTTATCAATTAATGCCCTATGTAGGCGCAGGTCTTGGTAGAATACATGGAAGTAGTAAAACTACAGCTAATGACAATATTTTTAAAGCTGTACCTACAGTAGGTATAGTAAACGACTTTAGAATATGTAACTCCCTATCCGTTATGTGTGATATTAATGCTAGTTTAGTGAATGGTAAATATTATGGGTCTAGCTCATCAGCAAAAGTTGCTCCTATTAATATAACAGCAGGGTTGACTTACTACTTTGGTAGAAATGCTCGTAAATTTAAAACCGTGCAAACCTCTAATAGCTACTTAGCTCTAGCTTCTGTAGTAGGTCTACTAGAGGGTAAGATAAATAATCTTGAGTACGAAAATGCTGCATCAAACGCAGAAATATCAAACCTAAAGGATGCTCTAAATAAAGCAAAATCTGAAAAAGCAGATAGACCTGCACGAACAGAAGGTCAAGGTGGCGCAAAAGGACAAGGTGGTTCTAGCGGTAAAGGAAAAGTAATATTCGAAAATACTCCTGTTGCAGTATTCTTTAATATTAATAGCGCTGCTATGTCAGTTCAAGATATTGCACGCCTAAAATATGTAGCAGAAGCAATGAAAGAACAATCATCAACAAAATTTGTTATTAATGGTTATGCAGATTCTGAAACTGGTACTCCAGCATATAATCAAAAACTAAGTAATGAACGTGCTAATGCAGTATATGATGTGCTGGTAAAAACTTATGGCGTGAACCCTTCTCAATTAAATCCTATGGGTAGAGGAGCAGTAGCTGATAAGTTTGACATATCTTACCTAAATAGATTCGCTGTTATTAAAGTAGAAAAATAACAACAGGTAAAGAAGTTTGTGAAAATAAAAAAAAGACAGAATTAAGATTAATATATTCATACTTAAGTATTAAGTGAGAGTGTGTTAATCTTGTTTCTGTCTTTTTTTGTGTGTAATATCAGTCTGCTGAAACATTAATTATTAACTAGTACTTATTAATTATTAATAATAAATTGTGTGTTTTTTGTTCAATAAATGAATTATTTTAGGTTGCTAGTTTTGGGTTAAAATTAAGGTGATTGATTCTTAGGATGGTATAAAAAAGGTAAATGGGATTAATTTACCTTTAAATAAATTAATCCCATTTAGCCACCTAATTTTCCTCATTGATTTAAGGCTATTGTTGGGTTTCTAGCCTCTTTCATTATCAAAACTTTTGTAAAGGTAATAACTATAATTTATAATTCCAAATTTTTTTTGAAAAATATTCAAAATACCCCTTTTGGGTTGCTATATCGATATAGCAAGCTAAAAATACTGCATGATTTTAGCAGTTTTCTTGCGTTTTTTTAGCATTTTTTTAGGGTGGTTTACTTAACTTTCTGAGTCTGAGATTAAGAGGTGTAAAGTGTGTAAAATATATAACTCAAACTTATAGTTTTTAACAATTTTGCCTAAAAAAGTAAACCTTTGTTACTTTAGATTTGTATAAGTGTCGATGATTCGTTGAAAGATGATGTTTGGTAAAAATACAATATATTACAATAGTTAATTGTACATTGAGTTATGTTAGTTAATATGTTATTGATTTTTTAGAAGTTGTGAAAAAAATAAAATATTATTGGCATCATAATAAATGAGGATAATTTTGATATTTACAATATTTTTGGGTTGATTTTGCGATATAATTATTATATTTACATCGCAAAAATGGGGAGTCTCTTTTTTAATGTTTAAGTAGCCTCTCAAATTAAACAAATATTGTAAAAAATGAAAACTGAGATAATAGAAAAATATAATGTACCTGTTCCGCGATACACTAGTTATCCACCTGCTAATTTTTTTAGTGGAGAGTTTACGGCTGAGGATTATGTTTGCGCAATAGAAGATTCTAATGATGAAAGCTCAAAAAATATCTCTTTTTATATACATATTCCATTTTGTCGTCACCTTTGTTATTATTGCGGTTGTAACTCACAGCCTATATTAGCAAAAGAAGTGGTAGCAAAATATGTGTCAGCAGTAAAACAGGAGTTAGATATGGTCATAACGCGACTAGATAAAACGCGCAAAGTTTCTCAGATACATTACGGAGGTGGAACGCCTACTATTCTTCCTACAGAAACACTCAAAGAAATTAATGATAAAATTCTATCTTCTTTTGAAACTATAGAACACCCTGAGATTGCTATAGAGTGTCACCCTGGGTATTTAGATCTAGAATATTGGAAAGGGCTAATAACAGCAGGTTTTACTCGTGTTAGTATAGGTGTGCAGGATTTTAATGAAGATGTTCTTAAATGTGTGCATAGACGACCTTCGCTAGAGGATATGAAAGATGTGTTTGATGTGCTTAAAGGTGCAGGGATTTCTATAAATATGGATTTCATATATGGATTGCCACTACAAAGCTCAGAAAAATTTGCAGAGTCTATTAAAAAGGCTATAGCTCTTTCTCCAAATCGTATAGTGACTTTCTCGTATGCTCATGTGCCATGGGTTAACAAAAATATGCTTAAATTAGAAGCCGCAGGGCTTCCAGATACGGAGACTAAAAAAGAATTGTTTGATACAGCTAAGGCTCTATTATTAGAAGGGGGATACTTGCCTGTGGGTATGGATCATTTTGTAAAACCTGAGGATGAACTTATCGTCGCTTATGGAAATGGAGAACTACACCGTAATTTTCAAGGCTATTGTACTCGTCGTACTACTGGAGAGGTATACGGAATAGGGGTTTCTTCTATAAGTCAATTGTCGGGATGTTACAGTCAGAATAGTAAGGAGCTAAAAGAATATATAGATAAGATATTTGAAGGTGAGTTTACGACAGTTAAAGGTTATGGACTGACAACTAAAGATAAGGTCACAAAACAACTTATAGATATGCTTATGTGTAATAATAAAGTTGAATGGGACGTTCTCTCTTCTATATTAAATATAGAAGTCGATGAGGTAAAAATCGTTGTGGGTTATGATGATAGTGTTTTAAGGGAATTAGAAAATGACGGAATCGTAGCAGTGAGCGATACAGGATTTGAAATGACTCATGAAGGGAAAATCTTTGTCAGGAACGTAGCAAGTGTTTTTGATACTTTGTGTAAAGGGGTAAATTCCTACTCTAAGCCTATTTAGGAGGAAGTTTTGTCTATTAAAAGAAAATTATAGTGATGTTAGAAAATAAATATGACGTGATATTGATAGGTGGAGGTATAACTTCTCTATCAGCAGCATTACACCTTGTTAAAGGGGGAAAGAAAGTTGCAATTGTAGAGAAAAGTAATCGTCTCGGTGGACAAATACGCTCATTCTCAAAAGATGGATTTGTATATGAGTCGGGACCCAATACAGGTGTTATAAATGCTGTAGAGGTTGTAGAACTTTTCAATATGTTGTCATTAGATTGTGAAGTGGCGAAAGATGATTCTAAAAATAGACAAATATTATATAAGGGTAAGTTTATAAACCTACCTTCTTCATTGATAGGCGGAGCTACAACACCTCTATTTTCACTGAAAGATAAATTTAGGGTACTTCTAGAACCTATTCGCTCACGTGGCACAGACAAAAATGAAAGCCTTGGAGATTTTGCTTCACGTCGTTTAGGGAAAACCATAGTGGATTATGCTGTAGACCCTTTCATCTCGGGTATATATGCGGGCGACCCTTATAGACTAGTGGCACGCTTTGCTATGCCTAAACTATACAACCTTGAAAAAAATTATGGCTCGTTTATTGTTGGAACAGTAAAAAGAGCTAGTATAGCAAAAGAACAACGTGCGCAGGGAGTAACAAAAAATGTGTTCTCTGCACAAGGAGGTTTGGAATCTTTGACAAAAGCTATAATAAACACTATAGAAGATAAAGCAGATGCTTTTTGTAATGCTCAAAATTGTGTAATAGAGCAATTAGAAAACAAAGAGTTTAATGTATCTTTCTTAATTGATGGACAGCAGCAAAACTTAATCGCTGATAAGGTAGTAACAACTGTGGGAGCTTACGCTCTAGAGGATATGTTACCTCAGGTGGAGAAAGAATTGTTAAAACCTATCACATCTTTAGAATATGCTAAGGTTGCAGAGGTGGCTGTAGGTTATAAGTCCTTCCCTTATGAGTTAAAGGCTTTCGGGGGATTGATACCTTCAAAAGAAGAACGCAGAATCTTAGGGGTACTTTACCCTTCGGCTTGTTTTGATGGACGTGCACCTAAGGGTGGAGCACTGCTATCAGTTTTTCTAGGTGGAGTGAAGAAAGGTGATTTGCTAGCGTTAAGTGATGAGGAAATAGAAAAACTAGTGCTTGCTGAGTTAGACTCTACTATGGGGATAAAACAAAAACCTGACTTGTTAGAGATTTTTAAACATAACCATGCTATACCTCAATATTATGCTTCTACAGAAGAAAGACTTAAAGCTGTAGATGAGATAGAAGCTAAATTTGAAGGGCTTATTATAGGTGGTAACTTAAAAGAAGGTATAGGTTTATCTGATAGAATAAAACAAGGTAAGAGAATAAGTAACGCAATAAATGTATAAATATGAATAAATTTCACTGTCTGCTAATAAATTTAGGCTCGCCAGAAACTTGCGATAAGAAAGGTATCTCTGTCTTTCTTCGTGAGTTCTTGATGGATAAATATGTGATGCAGATGTCATGGTTAGTGCGTTTTATACTTGTTAACTTTATTATTGTTCCTACACGTGCTAAATTCTCGTTGGAGCTTTATAAACAAATATGGAAAACTGGCAAATCGCCTATAATAGCAAACACAGAAAACCTAGCTTCTAAGTTAGAAACCAAGTTAATGGAAAAGCTCTGTAGCGTTAAGGTTTCGTATGCTATGCGTTATGGGAAAAACTCAATAAAGGCAAAGGTTAAGGAGCTTTCAGATAAAGGTGTAGAAAAATTATTAGTGGTACCTATGTTTCCTCAATACGAAAAGTCTACTTACTTAACAATAGTCGAGGAGGTAAAACGTTGTGTAAAGAACACCAATATTTCACCTATATTTGTAGCACCCTACTATGACCAGCCTGCTTATACATCTTCTTTGGAACGTTCTATACGTGAAGGGTTGAATGGTGTAGAGGTTGATAAAATGTTATTTTCTTTTCATAGTGTGCCCCTGCGCTACCTGCCCTGTGGTGAGGTTAATGCTAGAATATGCGATGTGCAGAAAGATTGCTCAGACCACAGGACTGCTAGCTGTAGAGAGTGTTATAAGTATCAGTGTTCAGTGACAGCAAAAATAGTAGCTGAGAATATAGGTGCTATAGATGGAGATTATGAAGTTGTATTCCAATCTCGTATGGGACATAATGAGTGGCTTACACCTTCACTAAAAGAGAGGGTAGAGAAACTTCCTAGTGAGGGAGCTGATGTTATTGCAGTGATAGCACCTTCCTTTACTGCTGACTGTCTAGAAACCCTGTATGAAATTAATATAGATGCAAGAGCTGCTTTCATGAATAATGAAGGTAAAGAATTTTATTATATATCTGCCCTTAACGACCTTGACTTATGGGCAAAGAAAATGTCGAAATGGATAATAGAAGCAAAAAGGGTGTTGTAAAAATTGGATAATACCAATTATTATAACACTCCTAAACAATTATATGTAGAAAAAGCAAATGAGGAAAAAGTCCGTTAGAAAACTATGGATAAATTGGATAATATCCATGGTATGTTTTGTAACCTGTTTTGTGGTTATGATATATTCAGCGAATAAAGCTAAACAAGAAGAAAAAGAAGAACAAACTGTTAAAGAAATAAAGGAAGTTGTAGTTCCTGTTAATATTACCGATTCTAAGGAGAAGGTAAATTATGTGGTACAGCATTTCTGGGATGAAGTAGACTCTAAAGATACTAACTACATTGCAGAAAGCGCAACATTTGAAAAAGCATTTGTAGATTACCTTACTATTTCTAATAGCGTATATGTTGACAATTTAGCAATAGAGAGCATAAATTTATTATTACAAAAAGCAGAGAATACAGCAATGTTTACTCATATATTAGACTTGTATGAGAAATATCTTTATAATGCTGATTCTCCTTTGCGTAATGATGATAACTATGTTGAGGTGTTGAATTATGTTATAAAATCTAATACTGTAGACAGCCTAGAGAAGTTGCGTCCTAGGTATAAGTTAAAACAAATGTTAATAAGTAGAGTCGGAGAGAAAGCTGAAAATTTCATATTTTTAACAGAAGATGCACAAGAAAAAGATTTTTATAGTGTAAATAACGATTATATATTATTGTGCTTTTATAACGAAGGTTGTGAGGTATGTTCTGAAACTAAATTAGATATACAAAATACGCCAACTTTCCACAACCCTAGAGTGTCAGTTGTGGAAATTAATACAGAAACAACGAAAGATATAAAAGACAAATTTGATATCCGAGCTACTCCGTGTTTGTATCTTTTAGATGATGAAAAGGTGGTTCTTATTAAGGATAAAAGTGTTGAGGAGATAGAACAATATCTTCTAGATAGAGAAATATAGATATTAGAGAAGTTGTTGGCGGTTATTAACAATATGTGTTGATAAGTGTTAATAACTTTTAATAACTTTTCTTACTGGCAAATTATTATTAAAGATTATGAAAAAGCCATAAAAACACCATGATATTTGTTACAATTCCTAATTAAGTAAAGTAATATCTGTCTGTTAAATAATTGTAAGTTAATGTTATATAATACGTTGCTTTTTTAGTTTAGAAACTTACACCTTGTTTGTAACAGATATGAGGGTCAAGTTTAAATTCCTTAATAGTCACTCCGTAGTGACGTTTGAAACATTTCGAGAAGTGACTACTATCGGTGAAATTTAATCGGTAGGCTATCTCTTTGAGTGATAGGTTGGAGTGTAGCAAGTAGGTCTCCGATAGGCGAATCTTTACCTTATTAATATATTCTGAGAGAGTTGTATCGCTGTGTCGTTTAAAGTAGTCTGACATATATCGTTCTGAAATACCAAAATGTTCTGCAATAACTGAAGATTTTAACTTGGTATTATCAGTTATATTATCGTTGATATAACGCATAATATCGCATATCTTGCCTCCCTTACATTCCGCTACTAGCGGAAATTTTGCTTCTATATTACGTGCAAGGATGTTAAGTATCGAAACAATAGAGCCCATTTGTATAGAGTCTGAATATTTATCTCTTTTCATATTTTCGGCGTGTATGCTTTTAATTGCGCCAATCAATGTTTGACGTTCGCTCTGAGAGGATATAATATCTCCTGGAACACGATTGTAAGATGCAAGTATGCAAGCAATTTTTGAAAACCAATCGTCGTTATCTGTCATCTTGTTGTTTTTGAACCAGTTGTCTGTAAATTTTATAAAGTAAAATTTTGTCTGTTCCTCTATTTTGAAGCGATGACAATTTAGTGGTGGTAGTAAAAAAATATTACCTCCGCTGTATTTTGCTTCGTTGTAATTTATGCACTGCACACCCGAACCACTTTCGATGTAGACAATCTCGAAAAAATTATTCATATGTGGTCTGCCGCTCCATGCTTCTAAATCTTGAATTTCTACTTCAAAAAGGTTGTTTATTGACTTTATTTCCATTGTCTAATTATCATAGTTTATGGTACAAAGATAGAGTATTTATTGTCTATTTAGCTCTTTAGACCAATTTTTCTTTATACTTTCTGATAATTGTACCGAATTTTCCGAAAATAATACCATTTTCATAATGTAATCTCGCACTATCTTTGCATCAAAGAAAATAGTACAGGGAACTTCTAGAATTCCCCAATAAATTTAAAACATCAAAAACAATGAATGCAATCGAGATGATTAAGGAACGCAGAAGCGTTCGTAATTACAAAAATGAGAAGGTAAGCCGTGAATTAATGCGTGAAATAGTAGACCTTAGCCGTTGGGCACCATCATGGGCTAATTTTCAGGTAGCACGCTACACAATTGTTGACAATGACCAAATGATTAAAGCAATTTACGAAAAAGGTGTAAATGGCTTTGCATATAATATGAACACTCTTAAAAATGCACAGGGAGTTATGGTGCTAAGTTATGTGAAGGGTAAAAGCGGAACACTTGGCGATGATAAAGCAGCAACTAGTAAAGGTGCACAGTGGGAGATGTTTGATGCAGGTATCGCTTGCCAAACATTTTGCTTAGCGGCACATGCTAAAGGAGTTGGAACTTGTATCTTTGGAATCATCGACGATGCTGCAATTTCAAAGATTGTGGGACTTCCAGAAGGTGAGACTGTAGCTTCGATTATAACTTACGGATTTGAGGATGGTGACCATGCAGCACCAACATCACGTCACTCAGTTGAGCAGGTGATGAGAGTTGCAGGAGAATAATAATAAGGGAACTTCTAAAAACGGGGTTTTAACGCTTTCGGATTTTAAAGTTTCATCTTTGAATTTTTACAAATACGCCGTGGTAACCACCACGCCTGTATTTATAGAACTCCCTATAAAAGACAAAAGTTTTTTTATAGCAGATTTAAGAGATGTTGTTTGCAATAATACTACTTTAATGCAGGGACAATATATATGGATTTAAAATAAATTAATAATGAAATTTAGTTGGCAAATAGTAACAATTTTGATGGCAGTAGCACTTGTTGTAATGTCCTTTAAAATTGCAGTAACAAATGATGGTAGTAATGTAGCGCAAGTCGACACGTCAGAAGTGATATATGATGCAATAATGACACGTAGTAGTGTGAGAAGTTACACTTCACAACCTGTTGAACAGGATAAAATAGAGAAGTTACTTCGTGCAGGTATGGCAGCTCCAACGGCAGGTAACCGTCAGCCGTGGGAATTTATCGTTGTGAAAAATCGTGCAATATTAGATGAGTTTCCAGCGATAATTCCTGGAGCACACATGGCGGCTAAGGCGCAAGTAGCGATTGTTGTTGTGGGCTCTCCAGCAAAAGCTCTTATGCCAGAATACTGGGTTCAAGATTGCTCAGCTGCAACCGAGAATATACTATTGGCTGCACATGGCATGGGACTTGGTGCGGTTTGGTGTGGAGCGTACCCAAATAATGAATTAGATCGTGTGGGGCAGATGAGTGAATTATTATCACTACCTGATGGAACTATTGCGCTTAGTATAATTGTCGTTGGTTATCCTGATAGCGAACCAATAATTAAGGACAAGTGGGATGTAGACAAGGTACATTACGAAAAATATTAGAGTTGATGATTGACAGGATAAAATATATAGTCAATATACTAATTGTTGTGTTGATGTTTGCCACTATAGCAATTATTCGTGATGGACGGGTGGTAGGTGTGGAGGTTTTTGATTTTCTTAAGAATGATGATAAGATGGATGAGCCTATTGAAACAACACTAGCTGATGGGACAAGAGTAATAAATAGCTTAACCCTAGGCAAAGAGGTCATAGGTTTTGGTGGTCGTACTCCTGTGAGTGTTTACATCAAAGACGATGTGATTAAGAGGGTTGAATTATGGCAAAATAATGAGACCCCTAGCTTTATGGATCAGGTGTTAAAGAGTGGACTTTTAGCGAAATGGAACGGAGTGACTCTTGTAGATGCTGCTATGCTTAGTGTGGATGGTGTTTCGGGTGCTACATATACATCTGAGGCGATTATCACAAATGTTAAACGTGTAGCACAGTATGGAGCTAGCGTAGAGAAGGAAAGTAGTAATTTTCTTTCAAGTATTGGAATAAAGGATATTTTAGGGTTGTTGGTGATTTTTTTAGGAGTGTTTTTGACCTTTTTGAAATCACGAAATAAACTGCTTAGAACTTTGCAATTGGTGTTAAATGTTGTCGTCTTAGGTTTTTGGTGCGGTTCTTTTCTCTCACTTACCACCATCACTACATGGGTTGCAAATGGCATAAACATATCCCTTTCGCTAGTAACGTTCTCTTTATTGTGTGTTGTTATTATTGTTCCGTTATTTGGTAAGAAAGGTTCATACTGTCACATACACTGCCCAATGGGATCGGCTCAGGAGCTTATCGGTCGTGTGCCTCTAACGAAAATTAAGATTAATTCAAAAGTTGCTAAAGTATTAAATAATTTACGGTATTATATTCTTGCGGCACTACTTTTTATGATGTGGCTTGGCATTGGTTTTGAATTGATGGATTATGAAATATTTTCAGCCTTTATTATTTCTTCAGCATCGACTGTAGTATTGATTATGGCTGCATTGTTTTTAATATTGTCACTTTTTATAACAAAGCCTTATTGTAGATTTGTATGTCCTACAGGTGCATTAATCACGATGGCTCAAAAAACGAAAGATATGCATCAGTAATAAAAAATATCTGTTATGAAATTTATAAGGTAACATATCACTCACCAGTAGAGGTGAAGTTAGGATAATTGAGGTGTTGTCTATAAATATAGGTTTAAAGTTAGTTGTTAAAATTTATTAACATTGCGATGTTGATAACTTTTAACAACTTTAATCTTTTTAAATGTTATTTGTTTATTAATAGGTAGTTAGAGTTTGTTGATAAGAGTTAATAACTTAAAGCCCGAAAGAGCCAATTTTGAAGAAAGGTGTAAAAAACTTTTTTAACATTAGTCAGCATTAATCATTATCGGCGTTAATCACTAATCATTAATCATTTCTCTTATCGCTTTTTAATTAAAATTTTGTATATTTGTGGCTTAATGGGACTTCTAAAAACTGGATTTTAACGATTTCTAATTTTAAAATTTCACTTTTGAACTTTTATAAATACGCCGTGGGAACCACCACGCCTATATTTATAAAACTCCAAATCTAAAACTTTAAAATTCGAAATTAAATAAAACCAGTTTCTAGAATTCCCATTAATATGAAAAAAGGCTTTTGTTAGAAGTTCTTTTTAGCTTTGGTAAAAAAATAAATTTAAAATAATATAAAAATGGCTAACAAATTTCCCGTATACAAAGGGTTAGACTTAGCGGCTATAAATCGTAAAGTCTTAGAGGAATGGGCGCAGAATAATACGTTCGAAGAGAGTATAAAGAAACATGAAGGTGCTACACCGTTTATCTTTTTTGAAGGACCTCCTTCAGCAAATGGTACTCCAGGTATTCACCACGTTATGGCTCGTACTTTAAAAGACGTGTTCTGTCGTTTCAAAACTCAAAAAGGCTTTCTTGTTAATCGTAAAGCTGGTTGGGATACTCATGGTTTACCAGTAGAACTTGGAGTAGAGAAAAAACTAGGTATCACTAAAGAAGATATAGGTAAAACTATCTCTATAGAGGAGTATAACAAATCTTGTCGTTCAGAGGTTATGACTTACACAGGTATGTGGAAAGATCTTACTGAACAAATGGGATATTGGGTTAATATGGATGACCCTTATATCACTTATGATAATAAATACATAGAAACTCTTTGGTGGATGCTTAAAGAGCTACATAATAAGGGTTTATTATATAAAGGTTTCACTATACAACCTTTCTCACCTGCGGCAGGTACAGGTCTTTCAAACCACGAGTTAAATCAACCTGGTTGTTACCGTGATGTTAAAGATACTACTTGTACTGCTCAGTTTAAAATCGTGAGAAACGAAAAAAGTGAGAAATTATTTGACTCAGAAGAAAACCTTAGTTTCTTAGCCTGGACAACAACTCCTTGGACTCTTCCTTCAAATACAGCTCTTGCAGTAGGTAACAATATCAAATATGTAAAGGTTAAAACTTTCAACCCTTACACTGCTGAGCCTTGTACTATAATCATGGCTCAGGTGTTAGCTGCTAAATATTTCGCTGCTAAAAATAGTGAGTTAAAACTTGAAGACTATGATGGTAAAGGTAAAAATATACCTTACGAATATTGTGGAGAGTTTGACGGTAGTGAGTTAGTAGGCGTAAGCTATGAACAGCTTATCCCTTGGATTAAACCTGTAGGTAGAGCTTTTGAAGTTATCGCTGGTGACTTCGTAACTACAGAAGATGGTACAGGTATCGTACATATAGCTCCTACTTTTGGTGCTGATGATGATAGAGTAGCTAAAGTTTCGGGTATCGCTTCATTAACAGTTGTTGATAAAGCTGGTAAAATCGCACCTATGGTTGACAGAACAGGTAAGTTCTTCCTTATCGAAGATATGGACGAGCAATTTGTTGCTGACTGTGTAGATGTAGCAGCTTATAAAGAATGGGCTGGTCGTTTTGTGAAAAATGCTTATGATGAAACTCTTACAGAAGAAGATGCTACATTAGATATCGATATCTCTGTAATGTTAAAAGCCTCATCGTTAGCGTTTAAGATAGAAAAACACGTCCACTCTTATCCTCACTGTTGGAGAACTGATAAACCTGTATTATACTATCCTTTGGATTCTTGGTTTATCAAAACTACAGCTGTTAAAGATAGATTAATAGAGCTTAACAATACTATAAACTGGAAACCTCAATCTACAGGTAGCGGTCGTTTTGGTAAATGGCTAGAAAACCTTGTAGACTGGAACTTATCTCGTTCTCGTTACTGGGGTACTCCTCTTCCTATCTGGGCTACAGAAGATTATTCTGAGCTTAAATGTATAGGTTCTGTTGCTGAGCTTAAAGCAGAGGTGGAAAAATCTATCGCTGCGGGAGTTATGACAGAAAATCCTTTTGCTGATTTTGTTGAGGGAGACTTCACAAAAGAAAACTATGATATCTTTGACTTACACCGTCCTTATGTGGATAATATCGTGTTAGTTTCTGATAAAGGTGAGAAGATGATGCGCGAAACAGACCTTATCGACGTATGGTTTGACTCAGGTGCTATGCCTTACGCTCAGGTACACTTCCCATTTGAAATCTCTAAAGAAGAGTTTGCAAAAGTATATCCTGCTGACTTTATCGCTGAGGGTGTTGACCAAACACGTGGTTGGTTCTTTACTCTACACGCTTTAGGTACTATGTTATTTGATTCTGTAACGTTTAAAAATATTATTTCTAATGGTCTTGTGTTAGACAAAAACGGAAATAAGATGTCTAAACGTTTAGGCAATGCTGTAGATCCTTTCGAGGTTCTTAATAAATATGGTGCTGATACTGTTCGTTGGTATATGATGTCTAACTCTCAGCCTTGGGATAACTTGAAGTTTGATATTGACGGTGTTGATGAGGTACGTAGAAAATTCTTCGGTACTCTTTATAATACTTATAGCTTCTTTGCACTTTATGCTAATGTTGATGGTTTCACAGCTACAGAAGCATCTGTACCTATGGAAGAACGTCCAGAAATCGACCGTTGGGTTATCTCTTTACTAAATACTTTGGTGAAAGATGTAAACTCAGCTCTTGATAATTATGACCCTACAAATGCAGCACGTGCAATCTCTGACTTTGTTGGTGAGAACCTATCTAACTGGTATGTTCGTTTAAATAGAAAACGTTTCTGGGCTGGAGATATGACTCAAGATAAACTTGCGGCTTATCAAACTCTTTATACTTGTTTAGAAACTGTAGCTAAATTGTCAGCTCCTTTTGCTCCATTTATTACAGATCAAATATTTAAAGATTTAAATAGCGTAAGTGGTATAGATACAGTAAACTCTATTCACTTGTCTGACTTCCCTGTTTGTGATGATACTTTAATTAATAAAGAATTAGAACAAAGAATGGATATAGCTCAACGTATCTCTTCTATGATACTTGCGCTTCGTCGTAAGGTAAATATTAAAGTACGTCAACCACTTTCTCGTATCCTTGTACCTATCTTAGATAGCTCTATGCAGGATGATATCGAGGCTATTCGTTCTTTAGTACTTTCTGAGGTTAATGTTAAAGATATAGAGTATATCACTGATACAGCAGGTGTACTTGTTAAGAAAATCAAACCTAACTTCAAGGCCTTAGGTCCTAAGTTTGGTAAACTGATGAAGGCTATAGGTGCTGCTACAGCTCAATTTACTCAAGATGATATAGTGAAACTTGAAAGAGAAGGTCATCTTACTCTTGAAGTTTCGGGCGAAACAATCACTATAGATTTAGAAGACTTTGAAATTAGCTCTGAGGATATCCCAGGATGGTTAGTAGCTTCTGAAGGTAAACTTACTGTTGCATTAGATATTAATGTTACTGAAGATTTAAGAAAAGAAGGTATAGCTCGTGAGTTTGTAAATAGAATCCAAAATATAAGAAAAGAGAACGGTTTCGAAGTTACTGATAAAGTAAAAGTAACTATAGAAATGAATGATCTTATAAATAGTGGAGTTGAAGCATATAAAGAATATATCGCTTTACAAACTTTAGCTGTTGAAGTATCTCTTCAAAGTGTTGTTGAAGGTGGTCAAGAGATAGAAATTGACGAAGAAAAAATTAAAATTGTTGTTGAAAAACAGTAATTTGTGATTTTTTGTAACTTTTAATATTAAAAAAGTGTTAATTTGTGCATAAAATTTGTTAGGTATGAAAAAAATGTGTAAATTTGAACCTCAAATAACGCCTAGAAGGCTTCGGGGAACGTTTATAGCCCTAGTTGTTGTTTGTTAAGAATTAATTATTTACACACGTGAAGTGTTTTCAAACTAACCTTAAAAGTTGCAAAATGGATACAGATTTTTTAACTAGATACTCGGATGAAGATTTACAAGAGTTTAAAACTATAATTTTAAATAAATTAGAAAAAGCTCGTGAGGATTATGACTTGCTTCGTGCAACGATAACTCATACATCTTCAAATGGTACAGACGATACGTCGCCAACATTTAAGATTCTTGAAGAAGGTGCAACTACTCTTTCTAAAGAAGAGTCGGGTCGCCTTGCGCAAAGACAACTTAAATTTATTCAACATTTAGAGGCAGCTTTAGTGAGGATAGAAAACAAAACTTATGGTATTTGTCGTGAAACTGGAAAGTTAATCGAGAAAAAACGGTTAAAGATTGTTCCTCATGCTACTTTATCGATGGAAGCTAAAAATAGTGGCGTAAAGTAAGGAGTCTTTACAAGGTATAGATTCTGTTTAAAGTTATGTTTTTTTTGAGGTTGTGCTTGTCTTGGGATGGGTACAACCTCTTTTTTGATATTTTTGGTGTCTGGTAACTTTTTGATATAATTTTAGATTTAAAACAACAATGAGCAACAAACCAAATAGAATGACTATGAGTGTGCGTAATGCAAAGGTATCGCTGTTTTTTTACTTTGCTATGCTCGTCGTTAATATAGTTTCTCGTAAACTTTTTATTGATTACCTAGGTGATACTCTTACGGGTCTAACTACAACTATGCAATACACAGTCGGTCTGTTAAATATGGCTGATATGGGTATTGTTACCGCTATATCCTGTGCTCTGTTTACTCCTATATATAATGATGATAAATACGAAATCCAAAGGATAATTTCTCTCTTTAATTATTTGTTTAAAATTGTAGGAACTGCTATTATTGCTGTGGGTGGGATATTAGTATTTCTTATGCCTTTATTCATTGATGAAGACATAGAAAACAAGACTATATATCTGTCCTTCCTGACCTTCCTATTTACTACGTCGCTTAGCTATTTTGTGAATTATAAGCAGCAAATACTAATGGCTTCTCAGCGTACCTATGTAGTTACAGCTATACAAAACACGGTTATTCTGTGTAAGATATTCTCTCAGATGGCTATAGTCTATTATGTGCCAGTTGGTGAAGGTGCGTACTACTATTGGCTACTAGCTGAAGCCGTTTCAGCTCTTATACACTCTCTAATGATAGAGATTAAGGTACGTTATGATTACCCTTGGCTGAAGCCTTCATTTCAGGAGGGTTACGCTATTAGAAAAGAATATAAACCCTTGTTTAAAAGTCTTAAACAAATAGTATCTCATAAGTTTGCTAATGTTATTCTAACTCAGACGGATTCCTTAGTGATAGCTAATGTTATATCCTTAGTTACGGTGACATATTATTATAACTATACCATGATAATCTCTAAATTGTTGACCTTTGTTGGTTCTGCATTTTCGGGTAGCTGGGCTAGTGTAGGTAACCTTATTTCTGAGAATGATAAGGAAAAGATAAAGTCTGTTTTTTATCAGTACAATTCTATAGTGATGTTTCTAGCAGGTGTCCTTTGTCTTTGTGTGTACTTACTTGCTGACCCTTTTATTACAGCGTGGATAGGTGAGGAGTACGTATTGGGTAAGGGGATATTTGTTTTTATGGTGGTGTCGCTTTATGTGGCGATAATGAGAATACCTTTAACAGTTTTTCTTACAGGTTACACGCTCTATAAAGACACATGGAGTGCGTGGCTAGAGGCTGGATTAAACCTTGTGATTTCTATATATGGTAGTATACATTACGGACTTATAGGTGTGGTTTTGGGTACTACAGTAAGTACTTTTGTGGTGACCTTCTTGTGGAAACCTTACTTTTTGTATGCTAATGGGTTTAAAATAAATGTGGGTGGTTACTATAAAGAACAAGCAAAATTCATTTTGCCTTTGCTTGCTCTTTATTATTTAAGTAACTTCTATGTGGAACAATATGTTGTTGATAATTGTAACACCTTAGTAGACTTTTTTATTTTTGCTGTTGTGCTTTCTGTGTCTATTTCTGTGGTGTATGGACTTATGGTTTATGCGCTTTCAAAATCCTTTAGGAAAATCTCTAACGACTTTTTGAGAAGAACATTTAAAAGGTAAAATTTACTTGTTCATTACGGAGTATCAAGAACGTTCTTTACGTGGCGAAAATTTGACACGCGTGATAAATATTACTCCTGAAAGAACAAGTAGGATAGCTATAATACTTGTAAAAGTTACTTTGTCTTGTCCAGCATATACTGCAGCTATCATTGCTACTACAGGCTTACAATAGGAGTAAATACTAGCTGTAGTGGGGCTTAATCTAGTTAGGGAATAAGCCATAGATGTATAACCTATAAATGTAGAACAGAAAATAACAAAGAGTAAGGAAATTGTTGCTGTGGAATTAAACGCAGAGAAATCTGTTTCTGCAAGGCTCTTTCCTGCAAAAGAAAATAAGAAGAGAGACCCAAATACAAAAATCCAGCTTAACACAACTAAAGGATTATACTTTCGCATAAGAGGAGTTATCCAGATATAATATAGAGAATAGCTCACGGTACAACAGCACATAAGTATATTACCAAGGAACATATCGCTACCGTGTGTTGGGGAATTATTACTTTTTAGGACTACAATTAGAGCGCCCGAAGTACCTAGTACGAGCCCTATAAATTTAGGTAGGGTAAATTTTTCTTTATAAAATACAGCAGAGATTACGACAACTAATATAGGGACAAAAGTTGTGATTATAGCTGCATCTACTGGTGAGGTTTTTGATAAACCTTCCATAAATAGAGCCTGTGTAACTCCCAGTCCTATGGTTCCCGTGAAAAAAAGTTTTACTATATCGCCCTTTTCTATTTTCTGTCTTTTGAAGAGTAGAGTAAGTCCTCCGACGAGTATCATTCCTGAAACAACGCGTGTTAGGGCTAGTGTAACACCACTCATATAGTGTGGCATAAGGTTTTTTGCAAATGAGAAGTTCAGTCCGAAAGTCACATTTGTAAGTAAAATTGCAAGGTGTGCAAATAAAGTTTTGTTAATTTCCATTATATTAATATGTTTTTTGTTATATTTGCAATAATTAAGCAATTCTTAATATAAACTCTAAAATATATATATTCTTTAACTTCCTTATAATAATTTATAAATATTGAAAAGATGAAAAATACACCATTTACAAAGTTTCATGTTGAAGCAGGAGCAAAAATGGCTCCATTTGCTGGTTATAATATGCCTATTGAATTTACAGGTATCAATAAGGAGCATAACCTTGTACGTCAGAAGTTAGGAGTTTTTGATGTTAGTCACATGGGAGAGATTTGGGTTAAAGGTGAAAACGCCGTTAAATTCTTACAAAAAGTTACTTCAAATAATGTGGAGGTGCTTACAGATGGAAAGATTCAATATTCTTGTTTCCCTAATGGAGAGGGTGGTATTGTAGATGATTTACTAGTGTATAGAATTGACGAAGTTACTTATCTTCTTGTAGTTAATGCTTCTAATATTGAGAAAGACTGGAACTTCCTATGTAAATACGCGCCTGAGTTTGATATGGAAATAGGCAAACATCTTTATAATGCTTCTGACGAGATAGCTCAGCTAGCAGTTCAAGGTCCTTTAGCTATGAAAGCTATACAGAAGTTATGCTCGGAGCCTGTAGAAGATATGACATATTACACTTTCAGAAAGGTTGATATTGCAGGTATCAAAAACGCTATAGTTTCAGCAACAGGATATACAGGTGCTGGTGGCTGTGAAATTTATGTAGCTAATGAAGATGCTGAGACTTTATGGAATGCAGTTTTTGAAGCAGGTGCAGAATTTGGTATAGAGTCTATAGGTTTAGGAGCACGTGACACTCTTCGTTTAGAGATGGGTTATTGTCTATATGGTAATGACATAGATGACACAACATCACCTATAGAAGCAGGTCTAGGTTGGATTACTAAATTTGTTGAGGGCAAAGATTTCATAGACAGAGAAAAAATGGAAGCTATAAAAGCTGAGGGTGTTAAGCGCAAACTTTCAGGTTTTATAATGGTAGACAGAGGTATTCCACGTCATGGTTATGACATTTGTGATGCACAAGGTGAAAAGATAGGTGTTGTCACTTCGGGAACTCAATCTCCGTCAACAAAATTAGCCATAGGTCTAGGTTATGTTGCTACAGAATATTCAAAAATAGATTCAGAGATATTTATAGACGTTCGAGGTCGTAAACTAAAAGCTAAAGTTGTTAAACCTCCTTTCTATAAAGAATAGTTTTTTAGAACTTCCCTTTAAACGTTAAACGGCTCAATCTTTTTTAAGGTTGAGCCTTTTTTAGAGTTTACAGTGTTATTCTGTAATGATAACTAACATAGTGTATTAGAGAAATGTAGGGTCATTTAAGACAGATTATTCGAGTTTGATTTCGATAGATTTAGCGGAGACTGCTTGATGTATATGCGCCCATTTAATCTTTTTTGAAATTAATAAGCTCAAAAGTTGCTACAATCGTAATATATTCTTAACTTTGATGTATGAACATTGAAAGAAAATGTTCTACTGTTTACATAGGTGCAAGTGCTACATTTATAAAAACAATGATACTTTTAAACAGCCAAGGACTGGAGTGCGCAGTTCTTGGCTTGTTGAGTATCAAGCCGTAGCACGCTGCACCTCATAGCCAAGAAACTGTGCATCTCCTTTTTGTTAAACATTCAAAAAGAGTGCCAATATGAAACGGTTAAGAAACCACAAATTTAACACTTATGCCTTGAAAGGCCGAGTGCAGATATACAAAGACAATTTAAGAAGAGAATATTTCCGCATCGGAGATTTATATCTTTTTCACACAACAAATCCCCTCTGCCCTGCTGAAGAGTCTCTTTGGGGTATGTATGACAAACAATGTGGAGAGGTTATTCACCTTGAGTCCAGCACTTCAGATCTCCGCCACTTCCAAAGTTGGCACAAATTGCCATCCTGCTATCGCTATGTAAGATTAGCTACAAGAGCTGAGTTGAGAGATTATATGTTTAATTTAGGTTGGTATGAGAGTGATAAGCGAACACTGCAAACTACTGTCTCATCTTATTAAAGAAGTGAGCCTGAGGTATCACAAGCATTGAAAGTTGTTTGTTGTAATTGATTATTAATCACTGGGGGGATATGTCCTCAATCCAGAACTTACGGTGAATAACATGATGGACTATTGTAGGGGCAGACCTTGTGTCTGCCCACATTGTACGTCACTGTACCAGTTTGTTATAGGGGAGTTTTAGAAACTGGTTTTATTCGATTTTGAATTTTAAAGATGAGACTTTAAAATTTGAAAGCGTTAAAACCCAGTTTCTAGAAGTTTCCTATACTATCAATGGTGTATTCAAATGAATCTACCACGGCGACGTGTGCCTTAAATTTGGGTAGGCATAAAGGCTGTCCCTACATTAGGTTGTCTAGTTATCAAGCATTTAGTCCTAAAAAGAACCCTGCTTGTCGTTATTAATTTATTAGTGTCCGATAAAACAAAATAAGACACACTTCACCCTAGTCATAGCAATTTATAACCGTGACTAGGGCTATTTTTATAAAAGTAAGCCCCCTATATTCTACCAAGGTCAAACAGGTTAGGTTCTGGTGGTGATTCAGCCCTTTGTTTATTGATTTTAACCATGATTTTTCAGAATCTCTATATTTAGCTAGGTTCTAAAATTAGAATATGGGTTTTGTTTAAAATAAAATGTGTATCTTCGCTCATTGTTTTACGGGTTTTATTTGGCGATACAAGGTAAAACAATTTAGGTTGATTTTCTTAACGGAAGATAAGCCTTTTTTTGTAATATCTGTTTTTTGTCGGACACTAATAAATTAATTACAACAAACAGTAATTTAATATTCTTTAAACGTTAAACGGCTCAATCTTTTTTAAGGTTGAGCCGTTTGATATTTACAGCGCTATGTTATATTACTTGCAGTATTATAATGGATTATGTGATGTTTTTACTTGAGTATTCATAACTCTAATGCGGCTGGTGTTATTTCACAATTTGATAAGGAGTATACTCAGGTAACCATTTGTTCAAAAGCTCCTCGACCTTCTTTTCGATTTCTGGAGTGACGTGCTTCATCATTTTCTCATAAGTGATTACTAGTGATGCAAGTTCGTCAATCCAACCAATAATTGGAAGTCGTTTGGCTGAGAAGATGTCAATCGGCAAGATTAAGTATAGTAAAGCTGAAACAATGATAAGTTTGTCTGACTTTGGTGTTTTGGGGCTACGCATTACATAATATAATGTTAGAGCAGGTCTTAGCGATGCTCTACCCAATTTCTTTGCGCCATCTTTTAGCTTCTGGAAAAGGTAATCAGTATTGATTAGTGTGTTGTTGTTTGGTATCATGGTTTTCTGTTTTTAAAGTAAATTGTCTTGTTTTATTAATTATCTTGTTTTATTATATAGAGTAGTTTGAGCCTTAAAATCTATCATTTTGCAGTAAACTATTTACAGGTAAGTTAAATCTCAATATCCAGGTCTTCTGTGATCTGTATATGAGTGCCCACAGTTGGGACAAGGTTTGTTGTAGTTTGAACCACCAGCCCATCCTTTACAACTACATTTTGTGCAATTTAGATGACCCGTAAATGATGGGTTAGATTGATTTGCGCCATATGTCCAGTAGACACTTGTTCCATTAGAATATGTAATATACAACTTTTCGCCTGATTGCCAATACCATCCTTCGTTAGGTCCAACATTAAAATTAGTTCCACTATTAACTACTATGTTGAAATCCTTTTTTTGTCCTAAATATTCATTAATACATGATATTTTAATAGCTGAATTCAACCTGCAAATGCAACTGAATTCATATTAATAATTTGTTTAAATTTTTCATTTGGTGTGAGGTATCCGAGTCTTTTACGAGGACGATTATTTAGCTTGTTTTCAATC
>JAWXTP010000005.1:0-54141 GCA_044433415.1 Rikenellaceae bacterium | reverse complement strand
ACCATTGCATACTCTGTAGCTTACAAAAGAAACATTCTTATTATAGTGGAAAGGCTTATACAAAAGGGCAAGGCCATTCAAAGAGTAATCTTTTCTACTAATACAGAAAGTTCACCAACAGAAGTTTTGGACACATACCACGCTAGATTTCAGATCGAGTTTCTGTTTCGTGATGCAAAACAGTCTTTATCGCTTAATCACTGTCAGGCTCGCAGTGAGAATAAACTCTATTCTCACATAAATTTCTCATTAACTGCTCTTAATATAGCTAAAATAGCACACTTTCGAAACAATAATGAAGAGAAGAAGCCTTTTTCGATATCTGACGTTAAGTTACAGATGCACAACTACTTAATGCTGTCGTTATTTTTTCGTAAATTTGGCATAAATCCAAACTTAAGGAAAAATCACAAAATTGTCAATGAATTTATTCTATACGGCACAAAAGCCGCCTAATCTTACCAAAA
This sequence comes from Rikenellaceae bacterium, assembly GCA_044433415.1. Lineage (GTDB taxonomy): Bacteria > Bacteroidota > Bacteroidia > Bacteroidales > Rikenellaceae > JAWXTP01. Next base: position 53,674 of record JAWXTP010000005.1, on the reverse strand, counting down.
TTTAACGGAGTATTGAATCATTAATCATTAAATTATTTTCTTTCAAATAAAGAAGACGATCCTTGTGCCGATGGGAAGATAATAACATCTGCTACATTCACATGTTTAGGAGCGCTAGCCATATATATTATAGTATCTGCAATATCAGAAGCTGTAAGAGGTTCTATGCCTTGATAAACTGCTGCTGCTCTTTCTTTATCTCCTTTAAAACGAACTAAAGAAAACTCTGTTTCTACAGCTCCTGGACAAATTTGAGAAACTTTTATACCATAAGGTAACAAATCCATACGCATAGCTTTTGATAAAGCATCTACAGCGTGTTTTGTTGCACAGTATACATTACCGTTAAGGTAAACTTCTTTACCAGCTATAGAACCAAGGTTAATGATATGACCTTCACCTCTATTTTTCATTAAATTAGAAACAGCTCTTGATACGTAAAGTAAACCTTTAACATTAGTATCTATCATGCATTCCCAATCTTCAAGGTCTCCTTCGTTGATTTTTCCCATACCTGCTGCAAGACCAGCATTATTAAGCAAGATGTCGATATTTTGCCATTCGGCATCCATGCCTGAAATAGCGTTTTCTACATCTTCTCTATTTCTAACATCACAGCAAATAGATAAAACTTTAACCTTGTTTTTAAGCTCTAATTCTGCTTTTAACTCTTCTAGGCGCTCTGTGCGTCTACCAAGAATGATAAGGTTATAACCTAATTCAGCAAATTTACATGCAGAAGCTCTACCTATCCCAGAGGTAGCTCCAGTAACCATTACAATTTTACTCATAATATTTTTTAAATTGATTTGTGGCAGTAAAAGTAATAATTTAAATTTAAATAGTGCAATCCTTTTGATTTATCTGTAAATAATTATATATTTGCGTACTTTATTGAGTATAAACAACTAAACATTTATAAATTAGAATCATGAAGAAATTGTGTGAAGATTGTAAGATGAGGAGCGCCTATGATAAGAATCACGACTCATTAATAGGTAAATTTTGGCGATGGCATATTAATTTTTGTCCTGGGTGGAAAGCCTATTATAAAACCCTAAATCAAGAACAAAAAAGCGAAATAAAAAACAAATATAAATTCACAAAATATAATTAGTATCTATAATGATTACTTTTACATTATGCCTCGTTGCACTTATAGCAGGCTATTTCATATATGGCAGCTTCGTTGAACGCGTGTTTGGTCCTGACGATCGTAAAACTCCTGCCCTTACTAAAGCTGACGGTGTAGACTTTATACCTCTTCCTACATGGAAAATCTTTATGATTCAATTTTTAAATATCGCAGGTCTAGGACCTATCTTTGGTGCTATCATGGGTGCTAAATTTGGTAGCGCTTCATACATCTGGATAGTGTTAGGTAGTATCTTCGCAGGAGCAACACATGATTACCTTGCAGGTATGTTGTCTCTTAGGAATGGAGGTATGAGCTTACCTGAAATTATAGGTAAGTATCTTGGCACAACCACAAAACAGGTAATGAGATGCTTTACTGCAATATTTATGATGCTTGTAGGAGCGGTATTTGTTGCAGGTCCAGCAGGTTTATTAGGTGCTTTAACTCCTGACAGTCTAGACGTTACATTTTGGATAATAATAATATTTGTTTACTACATCCTTGCAACGATGTTGCCTATTGATAAGGTTATAGGTAAAATATATCCTCTTTTTGCTATAGCTTTAATATTTATGGCTGTAGGGATTCTTGTTATGTTATATGTGAAACAACCTGAGCTTCCTGAAATATGGGAAGGCTTACAAAATACTCACCCTTTAGCTGAGTCTCTACCTATTTTCCCTATAATGTTTGTAAGTATAGCCTGTGGAGCTATGTCTGGTTTCCACGCTACTCAAAGTCCTCTTATGGCTCGTTGCATGACTTCTGAATATCACGGCAAGCCTGTATTTTATGGGGCTATGATTACTGAAGGTGTAGTAGCTCTTATTTGGGCAGCTGCCGCAACTTATTACTTTCATGAAAACGGAATGCAAGAGAACAATGCTTCTGTAATAGTAAATTCTATTACTTCTGATTGGTTGGGAGTTGCTGGTGGTTTACTTGCTATATTGGGAGTTATTGCCGCACCTATTTCTTCGGGTGACACTGCTTTACGTTCAGCTCGTCTTATCATTGCAGATTTCCTAAAACTTGATCAAAAAAATATAAAACGTAGACTTTACATCAGTATTCCTATGTTTGTAATAACTTTAGCATTATTGCTATATAGTTTAAAAGATGCAGAAGGTTTTAATTTGATATGGCGCTATTTTGCTTGGTCTAATCAAACTCTTGCTGTATTTACTCTTTGGGCTATTACCGTTTTCCTTGCTTACGCTAAGAAACCTTATATTATAACTTTGATTCCTGCATTGTTTATGAGTGTTATATGTGTTACTTATATATGTGTGGCACCTGAAGGCTTAGGCTTAACTCAACAAGTTTCTTACATAGTGGGCGCTATAAGTGTGGTTTTTGCAACTGCTCTTTTCTTTTTCTGGAAAAACAAAATTGACAAAAAATAAATGGAATGATAGATACTGTTTAATAAGGACACAGCACCTTGCATTTTAGCCTAATGGTAATTAGTATAGTGGCGGTTCTGTAGGGGCAGACTTCTATGTCTGCCCTTATAATACGTTAGTATTATATAAACGACACAGAGTGTCGTATATGCATTGTTCGTAGAATTTAAAAGTAGTTTTAATAATTACGGTAATAACAAGTCTTCAAGGTAATATTATCTATCAGTTCAACTTTTGTATTTTGAGGTTCTGGAACCATAGGGGCTTTTACTCCTTTCAAGTTTTCACCACCTTTTAATTCTGAAAGCATAATAGGGGAGCTAAAAACCCTAGCTTCATCAAAAAGACCATTTTCAACCAATAGCTTAACTAACTTTGTGCCGCCCTCAACCATAAGAACCTTAATTTTAAGCCTGTAAAGATGTTCCATAACTTCTTTAATAGCACCTTCGCTAGAGAAATCAACCTTTATATATTCAACATCTTCCTTGTCCGAAACTTTATCCACCTCAGTAAATATAATCTTCTTAGAATCTGGCATAAAGAAAGCACCTTCTTCTTTTAATTTACCCTCTCTGTCAATAGTTATTTTAACAGGTGATGCTCCGCTCCATTCTCTGGTATTTAATCTAGGGTTGTCCTTTTCTATTGTAGAACTTCCTACCATGATACCATTAATCTCACTGCGCCATTTATGAACAAGTTGTTTACATCGTTCACCTGTAAGCCAAGCAGCTTGCATATCAGCAGTTCTATCACTATCTATAAAGCCGTCTAAAGTTTGAGCCCATTTAAATATTATATAAGGTCGCTTATGTGCATTATAAACAATAAAGTTTTTATTTAAATCTATACTTTCCTGCTCTAATACGCCTACAGTAACATCTATACCTGCCTGTCTTAGAATAGCAATCCCCTCACCATTCACCTGAGGGAAAGGATCTTGCATGCCTATAACCACTCTTTTCAGGCCATTGTCAATAATCTTTTGAGTACACGGAGGAGTCTTTCCCGTATGACAACAAGGCTCTAGATTTACGTATATAGTAGACTCTGATAGATATTGTCTATCTTCGTCTTTCACGCTATCTATAGCATTAACTTCTGCGTGAGCCTTACCATATTGTCTATGATAACCCTCACCTATGATTCTTCCATTATAAACTACGACAGAACCCACATTAGGGTTTGTCAATACATTAATCCCACCGCGCTGGGCAAGTTGAAGAGCATAGCTCATATATTTTTCGTCTGTTGTCATTTCTTTAAATTAATTTGTATCTTTGTAAAGATAAATAAAATATGATGAATAGACAAATTAGAGCCATACATAAACATATAATTAACGAGCTTGCTCCGAAATTCGAAACGCATACTGCTTCTACACTTTCTTATTTAATACTAGAGGCTTTATATGGGTTGTCACGCACAAAGATTATTGCTTTTGGTGATGACACTATAGAATCCACACCAGGAAAAGAGAACGAAATCATAGCTAATCTACTCAATGACCTGCCTATAGAATACATCTTAGGTAAAAGGGAGTTCTATGGTCGTGAATTTACGGTTAACGAAAACACTCTTATTCCTAGACCTGAAACAGAGGAACTTGTTAGACTAATAATTGCTGAAAACAAAACTTCAAACCCCAAAATAATAGACCTTGGTAGTGGTAGTGGAGCAATTTGTGTATCCCTATCTTTAGAAATAGAGGGTTCGGAAGTTTACGGCTTAGACGTAAGTACTAAGGCTCTAGAAGTTGCAAAAACAAACAGCAACAAACTAGGGGCAGGAGTAAAATTTATAGAATGTGACCTACTAAAATGTGAAAAGTTAGAAACAGGATTCGATATAATAGTTAGCAATCCTCCTTATGTTACCAATTCTGAAAAGAAAGAGATGAAAGACAATGTGCTTAACTATGAACCTCATTTAGCTCTTTTTGTTGAAGATAATGACCCTTTAATTTTCTACAACAAAATTGCAACTCTAGCCCTTGATGCACTAAAAGAAGGTGGTAAACTTTATTTTGAGATTAACGAATACTTCAAACTAGAGATGATAGATTTATTAACAACAAAGGGTTATAAAGATGTTCGCATAATAAATGACCTATTTGAAAAACCTAGAATAGCAGTAGCAAAACGATGAATTTCTATAAACCAAAAATAAAACGCGTAGTAACACCCGAAGCGGCACTTATGAAACTTATGGCTTTATGTTCTAGGACAGAGAAATGTAGTGGTGATGCTATAAGACTTATGACAAAATGGGAAATAGACCCTGAAAGTCAGGAGAAAATATTAAAAAGATTAATTTCTGAGAAATGGATAAGTGATAGACGTTTTGCAGAAGCCTTCGTAAGAGACAAAACAACTTTTAGCTCATGGGGGAAATATAAAATCAAAACAGCTCTAAGCACCAAAGGTATAGATAAGGATATCATTGAAGAGGCCCTTGGAACCATAAACGACGATAATTCTCTTGAAAACCTAATAGCGTTATTAGCGAAAAAGAAACGTAACACAAAGGCAAATAGCGATTATGAATTAAAGGGTAAATTATTCAGATACGCAATGTCCCGTGGGTTTGAGCATGATGAAATTACAAGAGCTATAGATAAGTTAGAATAATTAACCCCCTAGAATTCGAGGGGGCAAAAGGTAAATCATTTACTTTGTCCAATATCCTAAAAGGTAAATATACTTATCTACAATTACTTACAGGCTTTAAAACTTTGCAATTACCCCCACTTTGGCACTATCAAGCCAAAATGGGGGGTAATTGCAAAGTTTCGTTTAACACTTTTTGAAAAAAGTGAACAAAAACTCGCCTTCAGTTGCTCTTCGAGACAACTGAGCGCACAATTTTGTAAAAATTGTGAGTAATTACCGTAAACTTAACGTTTACCGTAATCACTTATCCTTTTTAAGACGTGTAGCAGAAGCATATTTAAACGCCTCTATTAAATCATCTGACAGCTTCGCTTTCTCTATCCATTCGTCACATCCATAAACACCAACCGTTGAATAATCAAAAGGTACAAATTTTATTTTCTTAGCCGCCCTTGTTGAAGCAAAAGTGTAATCATCATTTAAAACATCCTTAAATCCTGGGTTTAAGTTAACAGAATGTGGCTCTTTAAACTTACGCCATTCATCAAAGGTCTTTCCAAAGAAGTCTAACTCTCCATCTGTATGCCAATATAAATTATAGTCTACCTCGGCTGGACCTTCTTCCCATACACCTGCTAGGGTTTCGCCCTTATCTTGTAAGATTATATTATGCTTAAACGAAAAAGAGTTATGCTCCTCAGCCCTTGTGAATTTAACCTGGTAATAATAACTATAAGCAAGGATATTATTTTCTATCTTATTATCCTTACCATAGTGTTGGTGGAAACCACCACTCTTACATCTATACACTAAGTTATTACACATCTCTATATATGAAGAACCTTCATCTGTGTATAAACCCCAACCACCATAATCATAAGACAAAACATCATGAATTACATTGTTATTTATCTTAGTACCAGGCGACTCTCCTAAGGTATAAACAGCACCCATATCAGATAATTCACCCCAACCAATGTGATGAATATGATTATACATTACTGTATTATTTACAGCAGGACTAGGCACAGATATAATACCAGAAGTAACAGTACCATCATCAGAAATAACACTTCTTCCTTTCTCTGTATTCTCATTATATCCCCATAACCAACCTACAGAGACTCCTGAATATTTCAAATTTGAAATATCGTTATGAGTAAGTCTATTATCACTAGCATGAAGAATTGCTATGCCCACACCACAAGGAAGTACGCTACCAACATTAGTAACTATGGTATTATTCACTACATTGTGGCTTGTCACAGCTCTTTTATTATCACGTAATACTGTCTCTCCTATCTTTATACCTCCAGCACCAAGATCTGCTACGTAACATTTCTCAATAGTATTATTATGACACTCTCTTCTATACCAAATAGCATAACCTCCTGTATGTTGTACATCACAAGAAGTAAAGTTTACATTCTCTACATAGTCAAATTCTATTGCTGCTTCAACTTTTGCAGCTGCTTGCATAGGTTCGTTTCCTGTGTGAGGCATAATTAAAGAACTATAACCAAAAGATACATTCTCAAAACTTATGTTTTTTATAGGCTGATCAGGCTTTCCTGTCATAACAACCCACTGCTTTAAAGTTGGAGCTATACATTGAGCAGAAGCCATATCTTCTCCCTCTCTAGGCATATAATAAACATAGGCTTCTTCTTGATCTAAATACCACTCACCAGGAACATCTAAAGCCGCCTTATAGCCAAACATAATACAGCGCGAACCAGTAGTTATAGGATTCCAACGCTTCATTCCTTGTCCACATATAAAGACACAAGAAGAATCAATATTAACGCTACTTGTTATTTTCTGAGTATTATCCCATTTATGATAAAAACGCAATCTTACTTCTGACTTTTCACTTTCTGACAAGCTCTTAAGGGTCTCCATATCTTCCTTTTCGAAGTCTATACGTTGCATAGCAAATTTTGCCATTCTATCCTCACCACCTATGAAAGGAAATTCCTCACTACTTTTAACAATAAACCAATCTTTATTAGGTGTTTGAGCTACAGTAGCTCTTAGTCCATTAACAAAAAATTGTTCAAATTTAAATCCATATTGCTTAACCTTAGGAACATAAGCACGATAGAGTCCATTACCACATTCTTCCCAACCTTTTACCTCGAGTCCACCAATAAAATTAGCTTTCTTAGCTCCTTTAGAGCGTATAACTATAGGTCTTGTACTAGGAGTATTAACAACAAGGGCACTTTCAAGAAAATAGTCTCCTTTTTCTACTTCTACAAATAATGTATCTGTCAAGGAAACGCTTAAATTTCCTTCTAAGGCTTTATTTAATGTTTGATAAGGTTTTTTAGAAGTGCCATCACCAGCATCGCTACCATCTGGTGATAAATAAACATGCTGCTGAGCAAGAGCAGAATCTAAAAAAACTAAATGTAGTAATGTGAATAATAAAAGGGGTAAAATTCTCGATTTCATAATTTAAATTTATAGGTTATACATAATCCATATGATATACATACGTTATACGTACAAATATATGAATTTATTTTAACTAAAACAATATCAAATTAATTATACTAAGAAATATCTATATCTTTAAAAAAAATATTTAATATTTGAAATTTCACACAAAATAGTTAATTTTGTTCATAAATTTTACACAGTAATCTTATAAGAATTATTTTTGTCGCTTATCGCAATTCTTAATTCTTAACTCTTAACTCCTAATTATCTAAACATGAAACAAGTAAGTGTAGTTATTCCTATATACAAAATAGACCTTAACAAGTTTGAACAAATATCTTTTGATAGCATATATAACGCATACGCTGGTAAATATCCTATTACTATTGTCAAGCCCTCTAGTCTTGACATTAGCTCTTTTACAAATAAATACAAACACCTACTTATAGAATCTTTCAAGGACGATTATTTCAAAAGTATAGCAGGCTATAACAGATTGATGTTATCTGAGGAGTTTTATGCGCGCTTTTCAGATTACGAGTACATACTTATAGCACAAACAGACTGTTATATTTTTAAAGATAACCTTAGCTCATGGTGTGAAAAAGGCTATGACTATATAGGAGCACCTTGGCTAGTGAGACCTATTTATAAATTCCCTCTCCTTAGGCTTACCTCTTATTTAAAGAAAAAATATTGTGATTTTACAAATACTCCTAACTCTCAATTATCCAATAATAAAATTGGTAATGGTGGTTTATCTTTACGTAAAATCAAAAGTCATATAGAAGCAACAGTAAAACTAAAATCTATTGCTGATCAATATTTAAACTACCCAAAAAGAACAGCTATCTTTAATGAAGATGTATTTTTTGCTCTTGAGCCTAACAAAAATGGTCTTTCGTTTAAATACCCTGAGATTCAAGAGGCTCTAAGGTTTAGCTATGACAAATATCCTAAATTCTGCAATCAATTAATGAGTGGTGAAACTCCTATGGGGTGTCATGGTTGGTATAAACGTAAGATGATTAAATACTGGAAACCTATAATATTAAAGTAACTAAAAAGAGGGTGACCCATAAGTACCCACAATAAACAATCAACCCCTGCTACACGCTATGTAACAGGGGTTGATTGTTTTGTTTCTAACCTTTTGAGCCACCCTCTTTAGGTCTATTAAGGTACCGTATTACACTAATCTTGAAAACTATTTTTTCAATACAGTTTTGTTTCCTAGTATATATCTTCTACGTATATAAGCAGGCATCTGTTCTAACTCCTCTGCTGTATACTCTCTAGTTGCTTGTGTTGGTTCACTACTAGTTGAAGTAGTACTAACTGGCTCTTGAGTACTTATAGTGAAAGATGATATACTTTCAGAAGATGGCGTTAGCACAAAATCATCATCCTCTTCCTTTACTTCTTCCTTAACTTCTTCTGGTTCATCATCTAAAGACAAAATATTTATAGAATCGTTAGCTATTATAATCTTGCTATCGTTAACCTTTTCACTATTAGAATTATGTTGAACTTCACCATTACTAACAATAACAAATTCTTCTTCCGCTACAGGGGCTTTCACTTCCTCTACAGTTTCATCTTCAAGAGACACTATATTTTTCACTTTCTCTACTATTTCTGACTTTTCTGGAGTCTTCACAGCTACAGTTTGTTGTTTATCTTCAGTACTACCTAACAAAGAGCGTGAAACACTGTCCGCAACATCCGAATCAAAACATGTAGCAATAACTACCACACTAGCATGTCCATCATCTAAAGTTTCATCATAACCAGCACCCCAAATTAAAGATGCTTGACTTCCTGCCGCAGCTTGAATATGAGCAATGATGCCATGAACAACATTCATTTTAAGCTCTACATCTTTCCACGCTACTTTCACAAGTATTTTCTGAGCTCCACTGATATTATTTTGATTAAGCAAAGGAGACTCTAAAGCCTCTTCTGTTAATCTTGAAACTATAGTATCATCATCAATCTCTGCTGTTGCAAAACCCATCACAGCAACACCACTATTGCTCATAGTCTCTTTTACGTCAGCAAAGTCAACATTAACAATTAGATTTTTAGTTACTATCTCTGCGATACCCTTAGCTGCTGTAGATAAAACATCATCACTTTTACCAAAAGCAGCTGTAAAACTCAAATCACCATACATAGTGTTGATACTTTCATTATCAATAATAAGTAAAGAATCAACATGCTTACGTATTTCTTTGATACCTTCAACAGCCTGAGACAACCTAGTAGGCCCTTCACTACGGAAAGGTAATGTAACAATAGCTACAGATAAAATCTCTAACTCTTTTGCGATTTCAGCAATTACAGGAGCAGCACCAGTACCTGTACCACCACCCATACCAGCAGTAATAAATACCATTTCAACTTCTGTTTCTGACAAAAGTTTTCTGATATCATCCTTACTCTCTAACGCTGCTGCACGGCCTCTTTCAGGTCTATTTCCTGCACCACGTCCACGTGTCAAGTCGCTACCCAGTTGCATTTTCTGGGGAACAGGATTTTTTGACAATGCTTGTGCATCTGTATTACATATAGTAAACATCACATTATGAATACCATGATCATACATATACTTTACAGCATTACCACCACCGCCACCAACTCCAATAACCATAATATTGGATTCTTCAGCAGCATTTTTAATTATATCTATACAGTTTAAAAAATCTTCCATAAATTTTTAAGAGTAAAATCTCATTAAGGTGAATTACTTTATTTTATTATCCTCTAAATCATCATTATCGGGTTCTACAAGACGTCTTAGCCTACGTAAACCTCGCATAAATATGTTGCCATTAGATTCTTCTTCATACACTAAGTCTTTGTAACCGTTATCGCCATCATTATCACCATCTTCAAAATCATCAAATTCAGGTTTCTCTTCTGGACTTATCTGTTCTTCAACAAGTTTACGTTCCTCATTAACCTTCTTTTGAACTCCAACTGATTGATTATATCGTCCCTCGTTCAGTTTAGATTCATTAATTTTTACTACAGGCTTACGAACTACTGGAGGAACAACAGGAACTTCAGGTTGTTGAATTTCTTCTTGTGTAACTAAAAATTCTAACTTTGAAGGCTTCCCTATCAAACTAGCTCTTAACAACAAACCAACAGCTGTAGAATATTCTGGGAAATCAACCAATTCTTTAGTTTCGTTAGAAATATACATTCCTGCCTTAGCTATAGACACTGCACATTTAAAATGTCTTGCAAATAATTTATCTATACCCTTGATTTTAGATCCACCACCAGTTAAAACAATACCTCCATTAAGTTTTCCTCTATAGCCTGCATCATCTATCATTTTCTCTAAAGCCTCGATTATATCCATGATACGAGCTTCAATGACCATAGCTAAATCTTTCTGAGAAATTTCACCTGATGGACTTTGTAAACGAATAACCTGATTATCTGCCACATCATCAGAAAATGCTGAACCAAATTTAATTTTTAATTTTTCAACCAAACGCTCTAGCACTCCCATAGCGCGAATATCCTTATTTATAAGCTCTCCACCTATAGGAATAACACCCAAGAAACGCATAGTCTTATCGTGATAAATTGCAACATCAGTTGTTCCACCACCTAAATCAACAACTACAACACCAAGCTCTTTAGCATCGTCAATAAGTACTGCTTCGGCAGATGCTAATGAACTAAGAATGATAGTTTTCATATCAATATTAGAACGGTTTAAACATCTTTTAACAAGCATTAACTTATCATTATTTCCTGTTACTATGTTAAATGCACCATTAAGTCTATTTCCGACCATACCTACAGGCTCAATAACATCTGCATCGTCGTCAATACAATAAGATTGAGGTAGAATATGAATAATAGCTTCACCTGGTGGGATTGTTATATTATTCATCTCTTTACTTAACCTTATAACATCATCACTTGTAACTTCACCCTCTTTATTATTAATAGAAACGTATCCATCTTTCTGCATAAACTTAATATGCTGTCCAGACAAACCAACGTATGACTCCAGAATTTTTATTCCATACTCACTTTCTATTTTCTCAACCGCACTCGTTATTCCTGTCACAACTTCGTTAGTATTGCGAATATCACCTCTTACGACCCCTTTTGATGGAACCATACTTTCAGCAATAATCTCAATTTTTTTATCGTCATTTTGTTTTCCTACTAAAATAACAATTTTGGATGTTCCTATGTCTGTAGCTGCATAGTAACAACCTGTCGCGTCTAAATCTCTCTTGTGCTGCATATACTTTATTTCTTTCTTAATTTACAAACTACCATATCGTGATAACTAAGATCTATTTGTGAGTATGTATTCCATCCACTTTTATCTATTTGTTGTTCATAGAAAACATTTAGTTTTCTTAAATAAACACCAAAATCACCTATATCTTCAAATCTACATAATATTATTTTATGGCTTCCAAAACGAGGATAAATCTCAACATCCCCTAAAGCCTCAATATTAATACCGGCTATTTGTGCATTCCAAAACTCACTACAATTAACCGAATTTACAAAGGTAAAAAACTTATCTAATATATTACAATTTTTTGCTGTTTTTTTTGCATAGTTTTGAATTTCTTTACTTAACAAGGTATCGCATGTTACAACTGTAACATCTTTTACAAAATCACCATCATAACTATGAGTTTTTAATTTCTTATCTACATAGAAATCATTACCTTCATAATCTAACACTCTAAATAAAGGTTCTGCTTGCTCTATTTGAACAAATAATGTTCCAAATATATCTTTCGTCACATTTACATTGCTCACAAAACATTGATCTGCTAAAAACCGTTCTATCCGTCGAATATCTATGTTTTTCATATCTACTCCTAGGTGAGCTTCACAATTCTCCGAATAAAGCCACTCTTCAACATTCTTATCCGTTACAAAACTCAAACTATCACTAGAACTAATTTGTATATCATATTTCTTAAGCGTCACATCACCTGAATAGCTGTATCCCATATAAAGAAATAAAACTACTACGACAAATACCAATATAACACATATTAAACCAATATAACGCTTCATATTCAACGATTCTATTACAGGGAAATTAAAACTTCCCTTTATCTACTAATTACTATACTTCTTAAAAATATCACTACATAAAGTGCCGATATCTCCAGCTCCAAAAGTCACTAAAATATCTAATTCCCTATTTTGCAGCTCATCAATAACATCTTTCTTGTTTACAATTTTCTTGTCCTCCAATGTTATCTCTCTAAATATCATTTCACTATTAACACCCTCTATAGGCTCTTCACGTGCAGGATATATAGGCAATAAAATTACACTATCAACAGTTGATAAAACTTCTGAGAATCCATCCGCAAAATCACGGGTACGAGTAAACAGGTGAGGCTGAAATATAGCTGTTATCTTTCTACCTTCGAACATTTTTCGTATAGAAGAAATTGTAGCATTTAGCTCACTAGGGTGATGTGCATAATCATCTATATATATAAAATCAGGTCTATTTATATAGAAATCCATACGGCGTTTTACACCTGAATATTCCAACATAGCCTTTTTAAGCATAGCCTCATCAAAACCTGCTATCCAAATAAGAGATACCGCCCCAACACAGTTTTCCACATTTATTAAACCTGGTAAACCTAGCTTACATCCCTCAATAACGCCATTAGGAGTAACAATATTGAAAGAGTAACAACCGCATTCATCCACACAAATATTCTGAGCATAAAAATCTGCTTTTTCATCATCTAACGCATACGTATAACAAGAAATAGCCTCGTTTGTAACTGTTAAGTCTATACCTTTACGATAAACCAATGCTCCACCTGGTTTTATCTGAGAAACAAACTGAGTGAAAGTGCGCTTCATTTCTTCATGCGTTCCATAAATATCTAAATGGTCTGCATCTACAGAACTTACAAGCGTTACATCAGGGTTGAGTTGCAAGAAAGAACGATCGAATTCATCAGCTTCAACAGCCAATCTTGAACCAGAACCTAGTATCATGTTGCTATTCATATTTTTAGAGATACCTCCTAAAAAAGCACTTCCTCCGCCTATAACTCCCTCACTATCTTTAGCAGCATATTTATTAAACCATGCTAACATAGTTGTTGTTGAGGTTTTACCGTGTGTTCCAGAAACAGCCATAAGATATTTACCCTTAGACAATAACCCTAACACTTTTGCTCTTTTTACAAGTTCAAAACCTTCGTTTCTAAAGAAATTTAATTCTTTATGTGCCGCAGGAATAGCAGGAGTATAAACAACAAGAGTATTCTCTTTATTCAAATACTGTGTACCTATAGTTTCGATATTATCATCATATTTCACTTCTATGCCTTCGTCTACAAGTTTTTTTGTAAGTTGTGTTTCTGTTCTATCATATCCAGCAACACTCTTTCCTTCATGCTTGAAATAACGAGCAAGAGAGCTCATTCCTATGCCGCCTATGCCTATAAAATATATATTTTCAAATCTATTCATCATTTAATTTTCTTAATAAGTTAGCAACAGCGTTTGCTGCTGACGGCTTAGCCATTTTCTTAATTTGAGTTTCTAACTCTTTAACTTTAGTCTTATCCTTCACTGTGTCTATAGCAAAAGGTAATAACTTTTTCACAAGACTTTCATCGTCTTTAAGTAAAAGTGCTGCACCCGCTGCAACTAGTGAACTAGCATTTTTTGTCTGATGGTCGTCCGTAACATTAGAAGAAGGTACAAATATAGTTGCACAACCTGCTAATGCCAACTCCGTAACCGACGAAGCTCCCGAACGTGCTATGACAACATCAGCAATTTCATAAGCATACTTCATCTTACTAATAAAAGCATTTACCCACAAGTTATCACTGTCAACCTTATCACCCAAACGTTCCAGTACCTTTTGATAATAGTAAGCACCACATTGCCACACTAAGTTAATTTCCTTTTTTTCTAATATTTCATCTAAGTACTCAAAGACACTATTATTTAGTGCCTGTGCTCCAAGACTTCCTCCTGTAACTACTATTGTTGGAAGTTCGTTTTTAAACCCAAAATATTCTTTTGAAACTTCACTTTTCTTTACAATATCACTAAAGTCACCTCGTATAGGATTACCGAGCACTTCAATTTTGTTTTTATCAAAAAACTTTTCCATACCCTCATAAGAAACTACAACTTTTGTAGCCCTCTTAGCAAGAAATTTATTAGCCAACCCAGCATAAGAATTACCCTCCCACAAAACCGTTGGAACTCCACATAACTGAGCCGCTGCAACCAAAGGTAATGACGCATATCCTCCAAATCCGATAACCACATTTGGCTTAAATTTACGAACCAACCCTAGAGCAATGAAAATACTTCTAATTGAATTCCACAAAACTACAAAGTTCTTAAAAGTCAATTTTCTTACTAACCCACTTATAGGCAAACCTTCAATTTTAAAGCCTAACTCTGCAACTTTAGTCATTTCCATTTTACCTAAAGCTCCAACAAATAAGATATCTGAATTCTGAGCTAAATTCTGTTTTTCAAGCTGCTCAGCAACAGCTATAGCAGGATAAATATGACCTCCTGTTCCTCCTCCACTAAATATTATCTTCATAGTCGTCTTTATTTACTGAATTATCACTATCTTTTTTTTCCTCCCACATAATAACAGGCTGATATTTTTCTGACTCTAGAGCTTTAGTAAGCCTATCCTTCTGTAATAAGATATCTATTTCTTCCGAACTACGTATCACTATTTCTTCTTCTTCAGCTTCCTCTTCGATTATTACAACAGAATCTTCGCCTAAGTCTTTTTCAACTAACTCAACTTGTTCCCACTCCTCAAGCATCAAGTGTCGCTTATTGTCAAGCTCATCCATCTTTTGAATTTCCTTAACTCTTCTTACTACACCTTGAATCATTCCAAGTGCTATACATGTAGTAAGTAAAGACGAACCTCCCCAACTAATAAGAGGTAACGTTTGTCCTGTCACAGGACCCACATTAGCAGAAACCATCATATGCAACATTGCTTGAGCTGTTATAGTAAAACTTAAACCCACAATCAACAATGCAGGAAATGCTGTTTTACAGTTTTTCAACATCATCATAGATCTATAAAATATAGAAAAATAAAGAAGTAACACTATGGTAGCACCTATTAATCCATACTCTTCTACTATAAAAGCATAAACATAATCTGAATAAGAGTGAGGTAAACTAGAACGTTGGGTACTATTACCAGGCCCAACTCCAATTAACCCTCCAGAGGCTACTGCAATTTTTGCTTGATATTTCTGAAAGGTCTGCTCATCCATGTCATTAATATTCACATCTTTAACATCAGTACCAGAAACAAAACTTTCTATCCTACTTACCCAAGTATCTACACGTCCTTTACCTGTTAACGCGATAATTCCAACTGCCAAAACAAAAAGACAAATTGCTAAAAGCACCAACCTAAATAGCTCCTTAATAGCAACACGACCTATTATCAACATAACAAAAGCTGTAAACGCTATAATAAGAGCAGTAGACAGATTAGATATCATAATCAGAACAACGGATATAACTATAGGAACCAAAATTGGTAAAGTTATTTTTTGTAATACCTCAAGATTCTTCTTTTTATTTTTCTTAGCATCAATCCTCCAAAACGGCGGTATTATTCTTAGATTTTTCATTATTCTCTGACGCTTAGACAACTCTTTAGCAAGTAACATTACCAATGTTATCTTCACAAAGTCAGAAGGCTGAAATGTTAAACCAAAAAGACTTATCCATCTTGACTCATCATTATAGGTAGCACCATTAAAGAAAGTCATCATAAGCAAAAATATACTTAATATAAAAAAGTATTTTGCAAAACGATAGTAAAATCTAAAGTTTATAAACTGTACAACCATAGCAGCACCTATACTCACCAATACTACCATTATATGACGTGTCAAAAAGTAAGATGTGTTTCCATCTCGTACACTATAAGCCATTGAAGCAGTAGAAGAATATATAACAAGCACAGAAATGAGACACAGAATAAGCATCATCATCCATATAGCTAAATCCCCTTTAAAAAAAGAAGCTCCATTAACTTTTCTACCTAATATATTCATTACTATTTTATTTAAATTAACTAGAAGCTGCTTTTATTTTGTTGTAGCTTCTACATGTTTCATTACCTCTGCTTTAAACTGGCATCCTCTATCTTCATAACTTTTAAAAAGATCGAAACTAGCACAAGCAGGAGACAATAATACACAATCACCTTTTTTTGAAACTATGCGCGAACGCTCTACTGCCTCTTGTATAGAAGATGTAAGATAAATAAAAGGCACTATGCCTTTAAATGCTTCACTTATTTTTTCGTTATCTACACCCATACAAATCAAAGTAGAAACCTTTCCTTTCACAACATCATAAAGAGCCGAATAATCATTCCCTTTGTCTTTTCCTCCTGCTATCCAAATAACTGGTCTAGACATTGCTTGTAGTGCATACCATGCAGAGTCTATATTTGTAGCTTTAGAATCATTAATATACAACACTCCATGATCTTCAACCACAGGTTCAAGTCTATGTTCGACTCCCTTAAATTCTGATAAAGTTTTATCTATAATATCCTCATCAACGCCAACTATCATCGCTGCAATAGAAGCCATTTGTGCATTATAAATATTATGTATACCCTTTATCTGCAACTTATTAGTGTCATATAACCATTCCTTATCATTATAGCTGACATTTATCATACCTTCCTCAGTAACAAATGCACCTTCTAGAACTGCTTCTTTTACACTAAAATATAACTGTTTAGCAAAAAGGGGAGGATTCTTGTCTTTAAGATAAGTATCAATAATATTATCGTCCATAGAACAAATAAAATAAGAATCTTCTGTCTGATTTTTAATGATTCTAAATTTACTTGCCACATATTTAGATAAATCATAATCATACCTATCAAGGTGATCAGGCGTAATATTTGTCATTACTGCTATATTCACCTTGAATTTATACATATTATCTAACTGAAAACTACTAAGTTCTAACACATACCAATCAAAATCTTCTGTTGCTACTTGATATGCAAAACTATCGCCTATATTCCCTGCTAGACCTACATTCACACCTCCATTTTTAAGAATAGAATATATAAGTGTTGAAGTAGTTGTTTTACCATTACTGCCTGTAACACAGATATTTTTTGCAGAGGTATAGCGTCCAGCAAATTCAATTTCAGAGATTATGTTAATACCCTTTTCCTTAATTTTCACTATAACATCAACCGTATCAGGAATCCCTGGGCTTTTTATCACCTCCGAAGCGTTTAAAATCTTATCTAAAGTATGCTGTCCTTCTTCAAATTCGATTTCGTTTTCTATAAGTTTACATTTATACTCTTCTTTTATAACTCCAAAGTCTGATACAAAAACATCAAAACCCTTTTGCTTAGCAAGATATGCACTACCAAATCCACTTTCTCCTGCGCCTAAAATAACTATTCTATTACTATCCATAATTCATTTAATTTAAGCAGGGATAAACCCTTATTATCTTATTTTTAATGTCACTAGTGTCATTGCCGCTAACAACATTTGTATAATCCAAAATCTATTTACAATCTTAACTTCAAAATATCCTTTTTTCTGATAATGGTGATGTAAAGGAGCCATTAATAAAATCCTACGGCCTTCACCATATTTTTTTTTAGTATACTTAAAGTAAGCAACTTGTAACATTACCGATACATTCTCAACAAGGAAAACACCACATAACAAAGGTAACAATAGCTCTTTACGAATCAACAAAGCTAACACAGCAATAATACCACCAACTGCTAAAGAACCTGTGTCACCCATGAAAACCTGTGCAGGGTAGGTATTATACCATAAGAACCCTACTAAAGCTCCTAATAGTGCCATTGCAAATACAAACATCTCTCCACTAAATGGAATATACATTATATCGAGATACTCTGCATAAATAATATTACCTGCTACATAGGCTAATATACCTAAAACCAACACTATGGATGCTGAGACTCCTGCTGCTAGTCCATCCAATCCATCTGTAAGGTTTGCACCATTAGAAACAGCCGTAATAATAATGATAGCTGCTAGAACATAAACAATCCAATTTAAATCTAAGTCATTTGATGGAACTAACCAAGAATAATCAAACTGATTATTTTTAATGAAAGGAATTGTTGTAACAGTGCGCTTTTGAGGTTCACCCATTTTGTATGTGTTATGAGAAATATCCTTATCATAACCTACTTCTGTGATATTTTCTATATTATCACTACTTACCAATACCTTCTCTCGTATAGTAATATTTTGACTATGCCACATTGTTAATCCAACTATCAAACCAAGCACAACTTGACCTATAATCTTAAACTTACCTTGCAAGCCGTCTTTTTTACCTCTAAAGACTTTAATGTAATCGTCTAAGAAGCCTATAATCCCTAGCCATACAGTAGAAAACAACAATAGCTGAACATAAACGTTACGTAAATCGCAAAACAATAATACAGGAATTAATAATCCCAGAAGAATTATAAGACCGCCCATGGTAGGAGTGCCTTTTTTTTCTAATTGACCTTGTAAGCCTAGGTTTCTTACCTCTTCTCCAATTTGTTTTCTTTGTAAAAGACGTATAATTTTAGCTCCTACAACAATTACAATTAATAGAGATAGAATAATTGCCATTATTGCTCTAAATGATAAGTAATTAAACATGCCTATGCCAGGAATGTCGTAAAATTTAGATAGGTGCTCAGATAAATGATATAACATATTTTTTGGTTTTTAAAGCGTTCTGCTAATTATCAAAACTAGCAAAACACCATTGTTAATTATTCTAGAGGAGTTCTATAAACAGGATTTATTTAATCTCTATATGTTTTAGTACTTCTTGTTTATCATCAAAATAATGTTTCACACCATTTATTTCTTGATATGTTTCATGGCCTTTACCAGCAATTAGCACCATGTCGCCTTCACCTTTAGAATTGCTATTTGCCATTACTATAGACATTTTAATAGCCTCACTTCTATCAGCAATAACTACATATTTCCCTTTTAAAGAAACAATAGACTCTTTTAGTCCTTCGGTCATATCATTTAAGATATCATTAGGATCTTCTGAACGCGGATTGTCTGAGGTAAGTATAGTAAAGTCACTATTATTAACTGCTATAGAAGCCATGATAGGACGTTTTGTTTTGTCTCTATCACCACCACAACCAACAACAGTAATTAATTTTCTTCCTTCAGGCTTTATTTCATTAACGCTTTCAATAACATGCTCTAGTGCATCAGGAGTGTGAGCATAGTCTACAATTGCCGTAATGCCATCTTTAGAAACCACATAGTCAAATCTTCCTGACACACTGCGAAGCTCACTCATAGCTATTAAAACCTCTTGTTTCGATTGATTTAAACATATAGCAGTAGCATAAACAGCAAGTAAATTATAAGCATTAAATTCACCTATGAAGTTCACCCATAACTCATTAGAATTAATATTTATAAGCATACCTGTAGGTAACATTTCAACCACTCTACATTTAAATGGAGATAAAGCTCTTACAGAGTAAGGATGTAGTGTTGCAGCACAATTCTGTACCATGATTTCACCATTTCTATCATCTACATTATATAGAGCAAAGGCTTTCTTAGGCAGGATGTCAAAAAATGCTTTCTTAGCATTTATATATTCTTTAAACGTGCCATGGTAATCTAAATGGTCATGAGTAATATTAGAAAAAACACCTCCAATAAATGTTAACCCACTGATTCTGTGCTGAACTATACTATGCGAAGAAACTTCCATAAAGCAAAATTCACACCCTACGTCCACCATCTGAGATAATAGTTCATTTAGCACCTTAGCATCAGGTGTTGTATGCGTAGAACCGAACACCTTATCATTGACACAATATTTTACTGTTGAGATAAGTCCACACTTATATCCTAATTTCGTAAACAAGTCATATAGCAGTGTAGCAGTGGTAGTTTTGCCATTTGTTCCTGTTATACCTACTAATTTAAGCTTATGTGATGGTTCGTTATAGTATTTTGAAGCTATTTGACCATATAGAACAGATGTAGATTTTACCTTTACATAAGTTACATCATCTTTGATGTCTGTTGGAAGCTCATCACAAACAATTACGGTAGCTCCTTTTTCTATAGCTTTAGTTATAAAGTTATGTCCATCTACTGACACTCCTTTTATAGCAACAAACATCATGTTGGCTTCAATTTCGCGAGAATCAGATGTGAAGTCTTCGACTAACACCTTAGAGTCTCCTAAAATGTCAATAATTTCTGATCCTTGTATTAAATCTTTTATTTTAAGTTTCATAAATTTTAATTACTTAATGAGAATTCTATTAATTGGCTTTATTCGCTTTTAGAAGTTCCCGAAAATATATCTTTGTGCAAATTTAACAAATGTAGATTAATATTACTTAATTTTGATGTATTTTTTTTGCAATTATTTATATTTATATCCTATAAGTCGTATAATACACTCTTATTTTCTTATTTATTTTGAAAATTAATATTTATTTGCAATTTTTGCACTCGATGCAAAGTTTCTTTAATATTCATGCTATTGCATAGAAATACAGAAAATTATAAATATAAGGGTACTTCTAAAATACCATTTTTAGAACCCCTCATAAAAAACAAATCATTATATGAAAAAAGCAGCGGTTATTTTGGCAGGTTGCGGAGCTAAAGACGGTTCAGAAATCCATGAATCAACACTTGCGCTATATGCCTTAGCAAAAGAAGGGTTTGAATATTCTATTTTCGCCCCAGACAGAACTCAGTATGATGTTGTAAATACCATTACTGAAGAAGCAGACAATACTCCTCGTAATCTTATGACAGAGGCAGCACGTATCGCAAGAGGTATTATATCTCCTATTTCTGAGTTAAATCCTACAGATTTCGATATGCTAGTAATCCCTGGCGGTTTCGGTATGGCAAAAAATATTTTCACTCTTGCTTATGAGGGTTTAGACTTTACGGTTGACAGTGAAGTTGAAGCTCTTATTAACACTTTTCACACTAGCGGTAAACCAATAGGCGCTATGTGTATTTCTCCTGCTATGATAGCAAAAGTGCTAGGGGGTTTTCAAGTAAAAGTAACTCTAGGCGCTGACAGCGATCTTTCTACTGGCCTGGCAGCTAAAACTGGCGCAATAATTGTAAGTTGTGATAGAGACGGAGCTATAGTAGATGTTAAAAATAAAGTTGTAACAACTCCAGCATATATGTATGGTGACTCTACAATTGCCTCTATTGGCTTGGGGGCAGAAAAGATGATTAAAGAACTAGTTGTCCTTTTATAGGAAACTTCAAAAACTTACAAATAGGGTAAGTAACTGTTATAAAAACTTATGAAAATTGGATTTTAACGTTTTTGAATTTATAAGCTTCATATTTGAATTTTTATAAATGCGCCGTGGGAACCACCACGCCTTATTTATAAAATTACAAGTCTAAAACTCCTAAATCCAAAACTGAATAAAACCAATTTTTAAAACTCCCCTTAAACAATAACATTATACGAGGAACTTTAGAACTCCTCATAATAAATATTTCAAGAAACATACAAAAACAAATGGTAAGACTTATAACATTAGTCATAGCGACTATTGCATCACAACTTCTTGTTGGATGTAAATCTGAGACTACGGTTAAAACCTTTGAACGTCCAGTTAAACTTTACACCACTGAATCTTTAGAATACTTTACTACAAGTTATGTAGGAACAGTAAAATCTGACGAAGTAAGTAATATCGCCTTTAAAATGGGTGGTCAACTTACAAAACTTTCTGTTGTCGAAGGTCAGAAAGTGACAAAAGGTCAATTTATTGCAGAGATTGATCCTATAGATTTTAATCTACAACTAGCATCAGCCAAAGCAGCTTATGTAAACTCTAAAGCTCAACTAGAGCGTTACGAAAGTTTAATAGCAAAAGATGCTATCTCACGTCAACAATTCGATGCTGTACAAGCTAACTATGTTCGTGATAAATCTAACTATGAATCTGCTCAAAGCATGTTGAGTGAAACAAAGATATATGCTCCTTTCTCAGGTATCATAGAGAAAAAATATGTTGAAAATTACCAACGTGTTCAACCTGTTGAGCCTATAGTACGTCTTATAAACCCCAAAAACTTAGAGGTTATCTTCACGCTTCCAGAAAGCAACGTACAGTATATGAGTGCTCCTTCTAAACAGTTTTATGTAGAATTTGAAACTTACCCTAATATTAAATTCAAGGCTAAAGTTACAAAATATGTAGACTCGTCAGTAGATGGTTCAGGTGTTCCTGTAACTGTAGCTATTGATGACCCTAGTTTTGATTTACAGAAGTATACTGTAAAACCAGGTTTCTCATGTACTATCTTCCTACAAATTGATAATACCACAGAGGCAGGAGTGACTTATATTCCTCTATCGGCTCTTTACAATTCTCCAGAAACTAAAAAAGATGGAGTATGGGTATACAATACAGCTACTAGCACTGTTGAGCTTAAAGATGTAACTGTAGGTGAGCTATTTGGAACAAACAATATCACCATCAAAAGTGGCATTAAGCCTGGTGAGAAAATAGTTAGCGCAGGTATATACCAACTAACTAACAACCAGAAAGTGAAAGTTTTAAAATAAAAAGAAGTTCCCACAAATAATATAAAACAAAATGAATATACCTAGTTATTCGTTAAAATATCCTAAAGTTATATACTTCTTTTTAGCAATTATGTTAATTGGAGGTGTGTTATCTTTTGGGAAGTTGGGTAAAAAAGAAGATGCTCCATTTGTTATTAAGCAAGCAGTCATTTTCGGTATTTATCCAGGTGCTACAGCACAAGAAACTGAACAATTGGTTACTGAAGTCATAGAAAGAGAACTTCAAACTATGCCAAATGTAGATTACATAAAAAGTGAAAGCTATAGCGGAATGTCTAAGATTTCGTTTGTCTTACTTCCTAAAACCCCAGCAGACGATGTTAACGCTATGTGGGATATCCTTCGTCGTAAGGTATTAAACCTACAGGCTCAAGTACCTCGCGGCACTTACATCATGGTAAATGACGACTTCGGGGATGTATTTGGTCTTTACTATGGACTAAAAGCAGATGCAGGTTTCACACATCAGGAACTGAGAGATTGGGCTCAGAAAATCAAACAGCGCCTATCAACTGTTGATGGTGTTCAACGTGTAACAATTAGCGGTGAGCAAACTCCTATAGTGAATGTTTACATATCACTTGCTAAGCTAGCAAACTTAGGTGTAGACCCTAATCAAATTATACAAATCATAAGCTCTCAAAATCAACTTCTAAGCCCTGGTAATAAGATGGCAGGAAAACTTGAAGTTCAGATTTTCGCTGACGGTGCTTATGAAGATATTGAAGATATCCGCAATCAACTTATCACTACAAGCACAGGCAGACAAATCCGCCTAGGAGATATTGCTGAGATAGAGTTTGGTTACCAAGACCCTCCTAAGACTTTAGTAAAAATCAACACTGAAAAAGCCTTAGGTATTGCTATAGCATCAGCTAGCGATAAAGACGTTGTAAAGACAGGAGAGAATGTCGAAAAAGTCTTCGATGAAATCCGTAAAGAGATGCCTATAGGTATTGAGCTTACAAGCCTATACTCCGAGGGTGTTATTGCTGCTGAAGCTAATACGGGCTTTATCATAAACCTATTCATCTCTATAGTCATAGTAATTGTCATTTTGATGTTTATAATGGGCTTCAAGGCTAGTGTTCTTATAGGTAGTTCTCTTATTTTCTCTATCAGTGGTACTTTATTGATTATGGAATTTATGGGAGTAGGATTAAATCGTACTTCGCTTGCAGGTTTCATTATTGCTATGGGTATGTTGGTTGACAATGCTATTGTTGTCACTGACAACGCTCAAGTAGCAATGAAAAGAGGTATCCCTAAACGTGACGCTATTATAAATGGCGCTGTAGGCCCACAAATTGGCTTACTTGGTGCTACACTTATTGCTATTTTCTCTTTCCTACCTCTATTCCTAGCAGAAGAGAATGTTGCAGAGATTGTAAAACCTCTATTCACTGTTATTGGTGTATCTTTAGGCTTAAGTTGGATATTAGCGCTTTCACAAACTACAACTTTTGCAAATTTCATGTTTAAGGAAGATAAAAATGCTGTTGCTAGCGATCCTTACGACAAGCCTTTTTACCATAAGTTTGAGAAGTTCTTAAAGTTCTTACTTCGTCACCGTTGGTCTACAGTATTAACTATGGTTGGCACTTTAATCCTATCGGGTTATGTTATGGGACTTATGCCTCAAAACTTCTTCCCTTCATTAGATAAGGAATATTTCCGTTCAGATTTTATTTTGCCTAATGGCTATAACATAAGACAAACCGAAAAGGAAATGGATAAAGTTGAAGCTTGGCTATTAGCTCAACCTTCGGTTAAAAAGGTGTCTACAACTTTAGGGTCTGTACCTCCGAGATACTATCTAGCATCTTCTTCTTTTGGTCCTCTTCCAAACTTTGCAAACATGCTTATAGAGCTTCACACTAAGGACTCTACAGCAGTTGTCGAGGAACGTTTTAACAGCTATGTACGTGAAAACTTCCCTGACATAACAGTTAGATCTTCGCTATTTAAGGTTGCTCCCCCTGCTGAGGCTATCATAGAGATAGGCTATATAGGAAACAATATAGATACTTTAACTATGTTGACAGAAAAGCTAGAGGAGATCATGCGTAACTATGAGGGAGTAGATCAAGTCAGAAACTCATGGGGTGCTAAAGTACCTGTTTTGTTACCTAACTTCTCTCAGACTAAGGGGCAGGAGCTAGCTGTCACTCGTAATGCTGTGGCTCAAAGTTTAACTATCGCAACAAATGGCATAACACTTGGGGAGTATCGTCAGAATGACCAATTCCTACCGATTATGCTAAAAGATGTAAATGCTGAGAACTTCTCACTTAGTGACTTAAATACCATACCTGTATTTAGTGCTAGAGGTAAGATTATCCCTCTTTCACAGGTTACTGACAACATGAAGTTTGAGTATGACAACTACTGCATACATAGATACAACCGTGACCGTTACATGTTAGCGCAATGTGAACCTAAGCGTGGGTTTAACACAGCTGTAGCATTTAACTACCTTATCAATGAGGCTAAGAAATTAGATGTTCCTGACGGTTACACCTTGAAATTCTTTGGTGAACAAGAAACTCAGGAAAGGTCTAATAAAGCTCTTGCAGACAAGTTCCCACTGACCTTTATGTTAATGTTTGTAGTGCTTCTATTGTTATTTAAATCATACAAAAAACCAGCAGTTATACTTGCTATGTTACCTCTTATTTTCATAGGTGTGGTATTTGGTTTATTGGTTATGGGTAAGATGTTTGACTTCTTCTGTTTATTAGGATTGCTAGGACTGATAGGTATGAACATCAAAAATGCTATTGTGCTTATCGACCAGATACACATAGAAAAGAAAAGCGGTCTTTCATATTATGATGCTGTAGTTTCGGCTACTAAGTCACGCCTTGTCCCTGTAACTATGGCTTCAGGCACTACTATTCTTGGTATGTTACCCTTACTTCCAGATGCTATGTTTGGCGGTATGGCAGCTACTATAATGGGAGGACTATTTGTAGCTACAATTTTAACAATATTGATACTTCCTGTTACTTTCTGTTTATTCTTTGGAATTAAATCTCCAAAGAACTAACAGTGTACATAAATTTACTATAATGAAAAAGATAATTTTAATAATTTGTACTGCACTTTTATCATCTAGCGCCTTTACTCAGGAGCTAATGACCGTTGAGCAGTATCGTGAGAAGGTATTAGCCTACTCTCAGGCATTAAAACAGGTTCAAGAGAATGTCACTGCCACACAAGCGGACGTTAGAGAAGCTAAGTCTAACATGTTACCTAACATCAGTGCAGCAGCGGAGTTTACTTATCTATTAAATGAGATATCTCTTGATTTAGCAGGTTTTGACTTAGAATATGCAAAGCTAAGCTATGGAGTGAGTGCCACAGTAGCACAGAATGTTTATAGCGGTGGCATAGTTCGCAAACAAATAGAGGCTTTAGAGATTCAGAACAAAATAGCTGAAAAGACTGTAGATCAGACTATAGACAACATCAGCTATGCAGCAGACCTTAACTATTGGAGTCTTGCAGCGATGTCTTCGTTCAAGGAAGCTACAGAGAACTATGTAGATATCATCATGCAGACTCACAAAATAATAACAGACCGTTATAACGATGGGTTAATATCTAAGAACGACCTACTAATGATAGAAACAAGGCTTCAAGATGCAAAATATCAGCTTAGCTCTATCAACAAGCAATATAAGGAGGCAGCTATAAGGGTTAATTTATTTATGGGTGTCGCTCCTGACACAGAAGTTCTTTTGGCGGACAGCTTACTTAATGAACCTGTCATACTTCCAGCGTATAAGGATTTAGATTACGCCTTAAGCAACCGCGCAGAATTTAACATTACGGAGTTAAAGATAGCTAGTGCTACACAGGCTTTAAAGCTCGTTAAGGCTCAATAC
This sequence comes from Rikenellaceae bacterium, assembly GCA_044433415.1. GTDB lineage: Bacteria > Bacteroidota > Bacteroidia > Bacteroidales > Rikenellaceae > JAWXTP01. The sequence continues at coordinate 26,469 of JAWXTP010000005.1, read as the reverse complement.
CTTCCTCAACTTGCTGTTGGTGCTGTAGGTCAATATGCTACTCCTCTATTGAATTTCACAGGTGATGCTATGCAGACTTACGCTGCATTTGGCAAGCTCAACATTCCTATATTTGCAGGAAACTCAAAGAAGCATAGGTCAGCATCGGTACAAGCCAAAATACGTCAATCAGAGTATGAGAAGCAGAAAGTCACTGATGATATAAACCAGGAACTTTCTGTAGCATGGTCTAACATAACTAACACCTTCAACCAAATTGAAGTTGCAGACCAGAACTTAAAGATTTCAGAAGAATCTTTAGAGCTTAACACTTTTAGCTACAACGCTGGGGTGTTAACATTACTTGATGTGTTGACTTCACAGCTTTCATGGCTTACTGCCTATAACAATATGATATCTACTAAATTTAACTTTATTCAGGCTACATCAGCTTATAGTAAAGCTACTGGGTATTAGGTGATAGGTGCTACAAGCGACTGAATGATTATAGTTATAATTTTTTGTGATTATTTTTATTATTATTTAGTCGCTTGTCGCACCTATAGCCTAACACCTAACACCTAACACCTATAACCTAACTTTCTGGAACATAAGTTCATCAACCCATCCGCCACAGCGCCACACCCAGTCTATCTTGCGTGCGGTTTCTTTAAAACCGAATTTCTCAAACAAGGCAATACTTGCTACATTTTCTGCCAAAATATTACAATAGGTTTGGTGTACATTTAGAACGTTAAAGCAGTAATCCAAAACTAGCTGTAACGACTCAGTAGCATAACCCCTATCCCTGTCAGATTCATTATATATCAATATCCCTATACCTATGCGCGAATTATAAGGGTCAAAATCAAATAAATCTATAGAACCTATAGGCGTATCGGTTTCTGTACAAACAATCACAAAACGCTGTTGCTTAGTCTCATATATATCCAAATGCGAATTTTCTATATATTGTTTCAAAATATATTTAGAGTAAGGCGCTATGGTGTTACTTACCTTCCACACATTTGTGTCGTTCTCCCATTTATATAAATAAGAAATATCTTCAGGTTCTAAAGCTCGTAAATGTATATTTTTAGATTTCATCTCTATTTTATGTTAAATATTAATTCTTTTGTCGTGGGATATTCCCAAAAAGTAGACCAATATAATTTATTTTTATTAACTTTGCTAGCGTATATTGATTTTTTTTATAAAACACAAAATTAAAAATGGGAAAAAACAAATTCTCCAGAAATTTCTGGACAGTAATCGGAATGGAATTCGGTGAGCGTGGCTCCTACTATGGAGTAATGTCTATTCTGTCTATTTATCTATCTATGGCTATCGCTGATGGCGGTCTTGGCTTCTCTAAAGAACAAGTAGGTCTTGTGCTAAGTATAGTAACACCTATCATCTATTTAGTACCTATAATCTCTGGTGCTCTAGCTGATAGATACGGATACAAGAAAACCCTTTATATAGCTTTCTTTCTTCTTTCTTTAGGTTACTTCCTAACGTCTCTAGCTACTAGTTACTACCTAGTATTTGGCGCTCTACTTGTTATGGCTCTCGGTGCTGGTATGTTTAAACCTGTAGTATCAGGAACTATAGCTCGTGAAACTACTCCCGAAAATAGCTCTGTAGGCTTCGGTATCTTCTATTGGAGTGTAAACCTTGGTGCTTGTTTATTCCCTCTTATCTTAGTGCCTATACTTAAAGATATCTCGTGGAGCTATATCTTTGTTATGGCTTCTGTAGTGACAGGTCTTCTTATATTTGTTAACTACTTCTTATTTAAAGAACCTCAACGCCCAGAAAATAAAAAGAAACTATCAGAAGTAATGTCTACTATGTTTGTAGTTCTTAAAGACTACCGCTTCATAGCTTTAATTTTTATATACTCTGGATTCTGGGTATTATATTTCCAAATGTTTGGTACTGTGCTATGGTACTTACAAGATCACGTAGACACACTGCCTATAGACAATGCTGTAAACAACTTCCTAAGTATGTTTATAGAAAACCCTTCTTGGAAATTCGACATTGAACATGTTACTGTACTTAATGCTCTTACAATAATCACATTACAGCTATTTGTATCTAACATAGTGAAACGCTTTGAGGCTCTTCCTACTATGATAACAGGTATCATTATTGGTACTATAGGTATGGCGATTCTTGCTTTATCATCTAGTGTTTGGATTTTCATCATAGGTATGGTAGTATTCTCTATAGGTGAAATGACTGCTCACCCTAAATATAGCTCTTACATAGGTCTTATAGCTCCTGAGGATAAAAAAGCTCTATACCTAGGTTATTCTTTCCTTTGTAGCGTTATAGGTAGTGCTATAGCAGGGGTATTAGGTTCTAGTCTTTACGTACATTATATTGACAATCTTAACCAACCAAAAACTATGTGGTTAATTTTTGCTTGTATTGGTATTGTTTCTGCAACAGGTTTATACTTGTACAATAAACTTGTTATTAAAAAGGCTTAACAACTGAATTTAAATATTTTAATACTATGAAAAAATTTAATCTTCTTGAACAACTACCTCGTGCAATTGTATCTATAATTATAGGTCTTTTGTTGGTTATATTCCCTGAGGTATTTCAAAACACTATCATTTACCTTATAGGTGGCATAGTAGTACTCTTAGGACTAATGAAGTTGATTTCTTACTTTATTGTAAAGCAACAGAATCCTGATATTCCACTTCCTATAAAAGCTATAATTTATCTTTTTATAGGTGTTATACTATGCTTAAAAGCAGATGTTTTTCTTGGTATTTTAATGTTTTCATTAGGATTTATACTTTTCTTCATAGGATTAGGACAGGTTTTGATGTACGTTTCAACAAAGGCTCCTTTGACTATGTATGTTTTCCCTATGATAATATTGATAGCAGGTTTTGTGTCTATTAGGAATCCTTTCGAAGTAACACAGACTTTGATTTCATTCTTTGGGTATGTTATCTTGTTCTATGCTATCAGTGAATTAATCTCTTTATATATTAACAATTACAGAAACCTTGAATAATTTTAGGGGACTTCAATAAAATAAAAAAATAAAAATTATGGCAACAGTAAAAACAAAGTATTTAGGCGAATTACGCACAGAAATGACTCACCTTCAATCTTCATCTGTAGTATGCACAGACGCACCTACTGACAATCACGGCAAGGGCGAAACTTTCTCACCTACAGACTTTGTAGCATCTGCATTAACAAGTTGTATGTTAACAATTATTGGCATCTCAGCTGAGGCTCACAACTTTTCTATAGAAGGTGTTGAAGCAGAAACTACAAAAGTTATGTGTGCTGACCCTCGCCGCATAGGAGAGATAATTGTTACTTTTAACTTCCCTCTTGACTATACTGATTCTCAGAAACGTATTATCGAAGCTGCTGCGAACACTTGTCCAGTAGAAAAATCTTTGCATCCTGATATCATACGTACGGTGACGTTTAACTACGGTGTGGAACTGTAGTGAAGGCTTTTCCCAATAACGGCTCATCTTTGCGACCTTTCAGGGCATTTCAATGCTCACAGCCGTCGAGGCTGCTCCGCTTAAAATGCCCTGAAACGCCGCAAATATGAACCATTCTTGGAAAAAGCGAACACTCGTGGACGCTATCGTTAAACCTCATGCAGCATCGAGCTGCATGAGGTTTTTTTTGAAAATTGGTGGAAAGATTGTCACTTAATTCATCATTAATCATTAATACAAGAACCCAAATAACCAAAGGGGGATTTTGTTACCAAAACCCAACTCTATATCAGCCATCGCGATATAGCTATCTTCCATATCCTTAATCTGTTTATAGCTCTTATTCTTGCCTCTAACCTCAAATGTAAACTTGTTATCTATAGAGAAATCTCCTTTTTTGCCCACAGCAACACTGTGAACTGCCCTACATTGGTTGACAAAGAAAGTTTCTCGTAAAGTACCTTTATTTACATTTAAGTCACATAGAGCATAAAGTACATTGGTATTGTCAAGAAATATCTTATCAGGCTTGGCCATACGAGACTTTCCTTTACCTTCACTATTTAATAATATAATCAATCCTGCACGCTGTAAATATCCTAGGTATTTAATTGTTAACGCTCTATTCGACTCTATCTCTGTACTGAGAGACTGAATATTTGGAACGTAAGGCACAAGCGAAGATAGAATCACAAGCAGCTTTTTAATCTTGATAATAGTGTTGTATTCAACCTTCTCAACAGATGGCAAATCATTTTCAAGAATAGTATTTACAACATTCTGTAAACGTGCATGGTATGATACAGGATTCTCCTTATAGAATGGATAAAAACCACTCTGTAAATAGTTCTCAAAATGTAACATAACCTTGATTTTAGATGTTAGCTCTGCCGCTATATTAAAGTGATTTTTTAAAATATCTGCTAGAGTATAAGTTGGAAAATCACATCCCATTTCAAAGTTAAGATACTCTCTAAATGATAAACCTGTAAGACGGTAACTTATCGCGCGACGTGAAAGATCCGCATTGGACTTGTAAATCTCCAAAATTGAAGAACCCGTAAAAACTACACTCATATCAGGGAAACTATCATAAATGTTTTTAATCTCAATTGACCAATTAGGATAACGATGAACCTCATCTATGAATAGATGTGTTCCACCATAAGCGTTAAACCTCTCAGCAAAATCTAAAAGAGAATTCTTCGTGAAATAGATATTGTCTAAACTGATATATAACGCTTTACCTAAATCTTCAAAAGTCGACTTGATATGCTGTAATATCATAGTTGTCTTACCGGTTCCTCTAGCACCTGTAATGCCAATTAACCTGTTCGACCAATCAATATCTTTGTATAGGTATCTGTAGTAGGTTGTATTTGTTGCTGAAATCAACCTTATGTGATTGTTTAATAATCCTTCCATGATTGTTATTTTTTACAAAGATAATAAAATATTCTTTACAAAGAACGTTTTAAGGCAAAAATCGTTCCCTAGAAAGAACGTTTTATAGCAAAAGTGTTCTTCACAAGGAATGATTTAAGAAAAAGTAACAACTTGTAGGCTTTTTAGACTGCAAGCTTTTTATATTGTAAGCTTTTAAGCACAAATAGCATTAAATTTTAAGAAGTCCTCTCAACTAAAACTTACTTGTTTAGTATTAATTTCGCTTCTTCTATCATTTTTTTTGTTGCTGAAGATTCTACTTTAACTTTCAGCGAAGTTATTGCCCTTGCTGTACCTAACATTTTATCTTCTTGTTCTGAGTATTCATATAATTTCATTAATAAATATAAAGAATACATTCTATCAGGCAGAATATTATATGCAAATAAATAACAATTTTCAGCCTCACAATACAACCCAACTTCTTTAAAGTTATTCCCTATGACATTATAAAACATAGGGTCACTACTTAACAGTGCCCCCTCTCTAAGTATTTGAGTGCTTTTATCAAACTGATCATTCATATGTAATGCACGACCATATTCAAATAAAAAACGTGGATTATCTCTCATTTGAGTATATATACTATTAAATTCTACACATGCCTCTCTATAGTTTTGATTGAGGTATAGTTTCCTCATCTCTTTCCATTGTAAAGTTGCACTGATTTTATTTGTATAAATACTTCCGTATGACGTAAACAAATACAATAATGAGAAAATAGTTATTGTTGTAATCAATATTGATAAATTAGATTTATTTTTCGAATGTGACAAAGAGCTAGAACATGCAATAAAAATGACCATAAAAATTTGAAATGGTAATAATGACAGTGGATAAGAAAAAAATGAAAATATCAACATTGCTATTAATCCATAAGTAATGATGTGTCTTTTACGAAATAAACTATAGGTCGAAAGAAGCAAAATAGATAAGAATAAAACCACCCCAAACACTCCTAACTCAACTCCTATTTGTAAGTATTCATTAAACCCATATTCAGGAGCACCTGCTATGCTAATAAATTTAGAATTAGGATTTGATGAAAAATATTCAGCTTGTGTTTTTGCGTATTCACCACAATATGCTCCTAAACCAGTACCAGTAAGCGGTTTATTAGTGATAATTCGGCTAGCAATCTTCCACATAAACACACGCCCATCTGCAGAATCTTGTTTTAGATTGTAGATATAGTAAGTTACTGAACAAACGACAAGTCCTATTGATATTAAAAGCAATATCGATTTAGTCCTATTAGTTTTTATATACTTAATAAATTTATTGCTAATTGTGCGAGAAAAAACTAACATCACAGATATTGACACAGCAAATGCCAAAATTGCGGCTCGACTCATTATTGCAAAAAATATTATAAAAGAAGCGATAAAAGATACATAACATATTACGTATCCAATTATAACAGGTTTCTTCATCCATGTTCTAGGTCGTTTTATAAAATTCCTTGAATAACGTGTAAACCAACTGTTATATCTCATAATATAGGCAAAAGAGATTATCATAGTTACAGCTAAATACCCACCAAAAGGACCTGGATTAAAGAATGATCCAGTCATGCGATATAAACCGTGATTTGAGTTAGTCAAGCCAATTAACTGTGTAATTCCGAATATAGATTCTATTAAACCACAAAAAGAAATAATTAGAATTACGAAAGGGATAGAATTTTTATATGCCGTAAAAATTATCCTTAACGAAATGTAATTAAATCCTATTAACATTAAATTAATAAATTTACCTTCTGAATTAACGGGCGTAACAAACTTATAATTCACCGTAATTAAAATAGTAAATATTACAACCAATATGTCTATTAATGTAAATTTAGGTTTTGCTGAGGAATATATATATGTAAGAATAGAAGCTATTAAAATTACTCCAGTGCTCCATAAAAAATATATATTTTGGAAATTCATCTCTGGATTAGTATCTAATATGCCAAGACAAACTACAAGACTTAACCCTACAAAAGATATTATTATTGATAATTTTTGACCTTCCTTGCTTAACATACAGAATATATTTTAGGGAACTTTTTAAAAATGTATTTTAATTAATTTTTTTAAAAAAACGTTTCAAACGAAACTTTCCATTTTTTTCTTTAGAAAAAAGAATAAACTTAGCTTTACCTACAATATGATCACCTTGAATTGCTCCCCATGTGCGTGAATCGGTAGAGGCTTTTACATTATCACCAATAAGATAATAATAATTATCAGGAAAACACAATATAGAATCAATATCAGATAATCTATAATGAATAATAATTCTTTTTTCTATGACACTTAACGAATCTCTAAATACATTTACACTAAAATCTTTATACGGTAAAACATTTACGCATGAATCTTTATAATCAATTGTATCACAAGGAATTTTCAAACATCTTTTGACACCAAATTGTCTTTGGTATATAGGTAGATTAAAAATAACAATATCTTCTTTTTCAACATTTCGCTTTGAATATAAACGTATATACTGTTGTGAAGGTTGATGTCCTAATAAATTAAAAGGGTAAAAGTAAGTCAATAGATTTATCCATGGTACCTCATACAAAGATCGCGGTAATCTCGTACCATATCTAGTTTTTGAAACATATACATAATCACCATCAACTAATGTAGGAAACATTGAATTACCAGAAACTCTGTATATGTCAAAGAAAAAAACTCGGGACATAATACATGTAATAAATAACAATAACAACCTAATACTTAAAATTGTTAATTTATGTTTCCCCTTATATAGTTTTCTATTATAAACTAAGTATACCAAACATACAGCTAATATACAAATAAATACCCATATGAATGATGTTATTAAAGATGATAGACTATTCATTAATAATTGATATAATAACCTTTTTATACAGATCTCCTAATTTTGGATTAAGCAAAGGGTCACCTATCAAAATAACATTATTGTTTTGATCAAGTAAAACAGTCTGAAATCTTAAATCATGTAGTTTATTGGTTTTAATAAAAGATTTATCCTTATCAAATTGCCAATAATAATTTTGGTCATTCCATTCTTGTTTCATATAGTCGCGAAGATTTTCTTCAAGAGAAGAGAAAGCGTACATTACAACTGGAATATTAGAAACCCCATCTAATTTCATTTTTTCTACAAACTCTTTCCAATAATCAATTTTCATAAGACAAGTACTGCAATCACCATCCAAAAAATTTACAACCTTAAACGATAATTTAGAAATATTTTGATATTCTGACCTATTAATGAATAAAGAATCCGTATAGGGCAAAATTAAAGGTTTCCCAGCATATTTATCCACAAATCTTTGAGATTTTCTCTCCCAACTATCCTCTTCCAAAGCAGCTATGTTTGCTCGTAAATCTTGATTTTTAATTACCCTATGAACATTATAACCAATTATTAATATAAAAATCACAAATATGGTTGACAATACATATTTATTAAGTATTTTTTTCATAAAACATTTATCGTTTAGGAATAGGAAATCTAACGATATCCATTTCAGGAGTTATTCCATATATATACTCATCATTTGCATCTACCGCCAAGCGACTTATAGACTTGTCGAGTTTAATTTTATATGTATCTTTACCATCCCAACTTGCAACATAAATGACTTCTCCATAAGGATACGTCTTATCTTCTAATAATTTACCCGAATATAACGCATATACATAGTTATCAGAAGATGATATTCCCTTAAACCCACTTCTTGATTTTTGTGTATGAGCAACTGCTGTTTCATCCCCCATTGGCACAATCATTATTCCTTGAGGGTAGAATTCTGTGTGATTCCATATAGGCACAATGCTGTCTTTCTCAATTTTACAAACATCAATCATTCCTGCACTATATGTCGCCAATGCAACTTTACCTAATGAAGGGTTAATTGTAATAGTGGATGCATATAGTTTTGAGTTATGATTATCATTTAAATTTTCATCAACAATATCTTTGCTCGGGTAATCTAAATAATACCCTATTTCACTACCTGCTTTATCCATAAGTATTATCCTACCTTTAGGATCACGACTTTCTGCAATTAAATAATCATTATTAGAATATAATTTATCAAATAAAAGATGAGAATTCTCACCTCTTTCATATAATACTACAGGTTTAAACTTAATTTTTTTAGAAATATCATTGACTTTGTAACTAAAAATTTTTCTTTTAAAAAGATCTGCAACCAATAATTGTTTATTCTGATTATCGTACTGCACATTACCTACCGTTAATACTTCATTATTTCCTTGACCTAAGCTCAAAAAGCTATTAATTATTTTTTTTGACGACAAATCGTATATTTCAATTAAAGGGGTTTTTTTTTCATTGCAAATAAGTAGCATGTCTTCTATAATAAGCAGATTACGAGGATCTGCAAGATTCTCCATTCCTATAAAATTCTCTGAACTTACGTCTATTGATTCTGTAAACAACTCGTTAAGCTTATTATTGCTATTATTACAACTTAAAACAAGAAATAATATACACAAAAGTCTAATTTTTTTCATATATTTATATTTTAATCTGCCATATGTAACTCACATTATTAAAAATCAATCATCACTTCGGGTATTTTTTTAATGATGCTCGGTTAATAGTAAAATATTTTATATAGAAAACCTATATAACCCCTTTGATGAACCTATAATTGGAGTACCACCATCTGGAGGTGTAACTTCAATTTCACAAATGTCGTCTGTTGATTTATCGCACCACGCTTCGCCAGCTGAAGCATTTAAAGCTTCTATATTCAATATAGTAATATCCTTTTCGTTATTTCTATTATTTTCTATAAAAACAGTTGTAACTAATGAGATCAGAACTGTAAATACTCCTATAAATAGTTTAAAATTTCTCATACTTGATGGATTAAAAAATGGTAAATATTCTTGACCATGCTATAATCATAATTAACAAAGCACGTCATAATAAAATTTAATGATTAAGTTTTCAGAATCAGTTATTTTCCATATATAGGGGACCTCTAGCCGTTGGAGATGTAATAAAAGATCCATCAGATAAATGTATTTTACCAGAACAGCTACTATCATCTGCATTCTCGCAAACAAACTCGAGTGTAGAAGCATGTAGTGCTTCAACATTTGACACCGCTAAGTCACCAGAACTATTCGAACTACTATTATTTGCCCAAATAAAACTTGCCATTGCCATTGCCCCAATAGCAAAAAATCCGTAATTTTTCAGTTTCTTCATAATATTAAAAATTAGTTAACACGCGCAATTTAAACAAAAAAAACAAAAAACAAATTTTTTACAAAGATAATAAAATATTCTTTAGAAAGAACGTTTTAAGGCAAAAATCGTTCCTTATAAAGAACGTTTTATGGCAAAAAGTGTTCTTTACAAGGAACGATTTAAGAAAAAGAGTGCGATTAGCTAACTTCTAACGGTAGAACCCTATAATCGACGAACCAATCGTAACCCTAGACCACAACTAATAAACGAAGGTAAATAGTAATTACGATGGCCTGTTCGACAGTTACTAGCAACGAAATAACAGCTACCACCACGAGCCACTTTAAATGAGCCTGATGAAGGTCCTATAGGGTCAGTCTGGGGTGCGTTACTGTAATCTCCGTACCAATCCCAACACAATTCCCAGGCGTTACCGCTCATATCATAAATTCCTAACTCATTGGCTTTCTTTTTTCCTACATTGCTAGTTTCTCCGTCTGGCTCTCCATACCATGCTACTTTATTAAGGGGATTTCTACAAACTGGTTTTATTCGATTTCGAATTTTAAAGTTTTAGATTTGGAGTTTTTAAAATGATGGCATAGTGATTCCTATGGCACATTTTTAAAAGTTCAAAGATGAATATTTAAAATTCGAAAGCGTTAAAATCCAATTTTTAGAAGTTCCCTTAACATTGTCACTTCCACTATACTCGTAATTTTTGGTTTTATTACCTCCTCTTGCGGCAAATTCCCATTCTGCCTCAGTTGGTAAACGATAACCATTTTTACTCATATCTAGAGTTAACTTATTTCCTATAATCGTATAACATTCCTCTAATCCTTGCTTACGACTTAATGCATTACAGAATTTAACACAATCATACCATGTCACCAATTCTACTGGTTTGTTACTTCCTTTAAAATGGCTAGGGTTACGACCTGTCACAGCTTCCCACTCACCCTGTGTTACCTCATATTTTCCTATATAATAATCACTTAAGGTCACACTAGGACCATCTCCCATTTGAAAAGTGCCATCCTGTACATAAACCATACCTTCAATTCTAGTTACTTTCTGTGCTGATAAATTAAATACCAGTAAATTTACTACAATTAATAGTAACAGAACATTCTTTTCTTCATTTTCTTTTTCAATTTTATTGTTAAATGAAAGTTGTAGTAAAATAACCTGTTAAAAAAGCCTCTCTAATGAAGGCATTTTCACAAAGATACAATAAAAAGTTTATATACCAATTTTCAAATGGTAAAAAAATATTATTTGCTTGATACTAAAGGTTCTTTCTGAAGTAGACTTCTCGAATAATTGGTTTATTTAATTTTGGCATTTATAATATCCCACTTTGTATCACTAATTTTGTACTATGTAAAATCACCAATGGTTTGGAAACAATAAAAGCACATATACTCTTTATTGTATAACAAGAGAAGGCACTTTGGTCTCCCTTACAAAACCATCAATATGTTAATTGACATTTAATCAAAATTGCAACTTACTTGTCAAAACTACTAACTAACAATCAACATTAAAAGAGAATATCAAGGATTTAAAGCCACTATCTTTTTTAAATTTAGCCACACTTTCTTCTAATGCTGCTTTAGCTTTTGATAGGTGAGCGCCAATTTCAATTTTGATATTGATAACACGTAAATATTTGCCGTTTATTTTTTCAATTTGTGGAATAGTAGCCCCTAGGACACGATTTCCAAATAGTGTTTTAAGTTCGTCAGCAAATAAATTTGATGCTGCTTCAACAATTCCTTGCTCTGCATGACTTATAGTTACTTCTATGATACGAGAAAAGGGAGGATAACCAAACTTAGAACGTTCCAGAAGCTCTCTTTCATACATGGTTTCATAAGAGCCTATAGCAATGTCCTCAACAACACTTTTCTGTGTGTTGTTAGTCTGTATTATCATCTCACCCCTAGATTCACAACGTGCAGTACGTCCTAGGAGTTGATTAAGTAGGGAGTAGGCGCGTTCAGAAGCTCTAAAGTCAGCATAGTTAAGTATGCTGTCACAGTTAATGACTCCAATAAGGGAAACTTTCTTAAAGTCAAAACCTTTTGTTATTAAGTTAGTGCCTACTATTATGTTATACTCACCATTTTCTATAGAAGCTATTATCTGGTTGAAATTTTTTGCTGAACTAGCAGTGTCGCTGTCCACTCTTACAACCCCAGCTTCAGGAAAATATTCTTTTATCTTTTCTTCTATATTTTCTGTACCTATGCCCCAAAATGTGTAATCCGTAGAACCGCATTCAAGGCAATTTGATTGAACATTACGTGAGTAAGAACAGTAATGACAAACGAGAGCACCTTTACTTTTGTGGTAGGACAAAGAGATGTTACATTCAGGACATACTGGTACAGCTCCACATTCTTTACATTCAGCTGTAGAGTTATAACCACGTCTGTTTTGATACAAGATTACTTGCTCTCCCTTTTCTATGGTCTCGGCTATACGTTTTAATAAATAATTACTGAAATAACGTGTTTCGGACGAAAAACCGTTTTTCTTTTTTTCTTTTGAGGCAATCAATCGACGCTCAATAATCTTTATTAGGGGTTTCTCAGCCTTGTTGTATCTTTCTTTTAATTCTATAAGTCCGTATTTGTTAGTTTTACAGTTATGGAAACTTTTAATAGCAGGAGTAGCAGATACTAATAGGCATTTTGCACCGTGTATCTGAGCAAGTACAGTAGCTGTATCTCGTGCATTTAATCGTGGTGATACAAAGCTAGATTTATAACTTTCAGAATGTTCCTCATCGACAATAATAAGTCCTAAATCGCTAAAAGGAAGACCTATACCACTATGTGTAGTCACGATTAATCTACCTTTCTCTCCAAAAAGTATACGGTTATATATGGAATGGCGTTCTTTAGGATTTTGTCGTCCATTATATACTAACATAAGACTACCAAAGTAGCACTCTAGGCGTTTTATAAGCTGAGCTGAAAGAGATAAGTCAGGAAGTAGTAATAATATATTTTCACCTCTACCTAAATAAGAAGCAATAAGGTGAGAATATATTTCTGTTTTTCCACTACCTGCAATACCAAATAAAAGAGCTGTATTCTTATTTGTAAATTCAGTTTTAATACTACTCTCAGCTGTTAATTGTGCAGGGCTTAATTGAGGAAGTCCACTAATGATGTTATCTATGGATTTCACATCATAGTCTATTTTCACATCTTTATCGTAAGTTTCAAGAAGATTCTTTTTTGTCAGTTCTCGGATTTTGTCACTAGAAACACCATACTCAACGGCTTTTTTTACAGATATTTCTGAGCTTTCTATAGAATCATCGTCTTTAGCTGTTATACACATTAAATCACATAATTTTAAGAAAGCCACAGACAGAACCTTAGCACGTGAAAGACCGTCTATTTTTTGATTAAGTATAGTTTGTGAATTGATGTTCTTGGAAAGAGATATAAAACGCTCATTTCGGCTTAGGAACTTATTCGTAAAGGAAAATCCAGAGTTGACAACTTCAGAATAGGTATCAACACGCATAGATGCAGGGAAAAAGCGGCGCATAACGTCTCCTAGTGATGCTAAATAGTAAGTAGATATCCATTCCCACAATTTTATCTGTTCTCTAGTTGTTATAGGTTCTGTATCTAAGACAGCTATTATATTTTTTAAGTTACTTTGCTTACTTTCACCTTCATAAATGTTATGTATAATAGCAGAATATACTTTTCTAACACCCAACTCAACGACTACACGTCCCCCTACCACTATTTGTGCTTCAAAACTTTCAGGCACATTATAATGGTACAGCTCTTTCACTGATATGGGTAGAATGACGGATATATACATTGTGCTTATATTAGGTATTTACAAAGATGAGCCGTTATTGGGAAAAGCCTTAAACAATAGCATCATATAACTCGGTCGTATTTAGAACACACTACTTTCTTCAACTCGTTATATTGATTGATAAGTCTTAGAATATTTAAAGATTCCTCCTCGTCTACAGTCTTCATACGTTCCATCTCGCTAGCGATAACACTATTTATAATCTGTAACTTATAGTAGGCTATAGCTTTAGGAACTGCGATACTGATATTACCATCAAACTCCTCAATAAAAGCATCAAACTTAGACCATATCTTACTCAATCTATACAGTTCATCCCAAATCATAAGGTCTACAACAAAAGAAATAGCATTACTATCTATGATATTCATAAAAGAATTTATATCAACAACATTGTCTCCGTTATCCTCTTTAACACGTTCCAATTCCTTTATGTAAGCGTTGTAAAGTTTCTTGTACGAAATGTTAGTAAACTCAATTTCATCCACCGCTAATTCGTCTATTATCATCTCAGCGACATTAAACTCTAAAGGTTCAAGAGGTTTACCATCAGCATCACGTTGAGGTAAATAAAAGTCCTTATTTCCGTATTTTAAAAGATACTGAAGAAGTTCTTTTTCAAGGTCTTGAAGGGCATTCACTTCTACAATAGAAACGGTCTCTGTCTTTTTCGCTTCTATACGCTCCTTTTGTTGTTGGTTTCGGTACATCTCCTGTCCGAATTTTCCATGTAGCGCCGTCATAACACGTTTAGCAACCTCACGTGAGATAAGTTCCTTATCAACATTCAATAAGCTACTACATTCACCTATGAATTGGTATCTTACTATTTCATCAGGAATCACAGAAATAGAATTTATTATTTCTGTTACAACAGAAGCTCTACCTATAGGGTCATCTTTAACGTCATTTAATAAAAGTTGAGTTTTAAATGTTAAAAAATCAACTTCATTTTTGTAAATATATTCACTAAGTTCCTCGGCAGAATGATTGCGTGCAAAAGAGTCAGGGTCTTCACCCTCATCCAGCATTACAACTCTAACATTTAAACCCTCAGCAAGTATCATATCTATACCACGCATAGAGGCCTTTATCCCTGCTGAGTCCCCATCATAAAGTACTGTTACGTTTTGTGTAAATCGTGAGATTAGACGTATCTGCTCTATGGTTAACGATGTTCCCGAACTAGCGACAACGTTTTCTATGCCCGATTGATGAAGAGAAATAACATCTGTATATCCTTCAACAAGTATGCAAAAGTTTTTCTCAACTATGGCTTTCTTAGCTTGGAAAACCCCGTAAAGAGTGTTGCTTTTATGGTAAACCTCACTTTCAGGAGAGTTTAAATATTTAGCAACTTTTTTGTCCGTACGCAAGGTACGTCCCCCGAAGGCTATAACTCTACCACTTATAGAATGTATAGGAAACATCACACGACCACAAAAACGGTCATAATAACCTCCCTGTTCTTTAGCAATAGTAAGACCAGTACCAACAAGATACTCTTCCTTATAACCTGCCCTAAGTGCTTTTATAGAGAAAGTATCACCACTAGAAGGACAGTAACCTAAATTAAATTTTTCAATAGTACTGTCAGTAAAACCACGCTCACGGAAATAACTTAATCCTATAGTGCGACCCTCATCACTTTTTAGTTCAGCTTGGAAGAAATCATTAGCGTAAGAGTTTATTAACATCATACTCTCACGTGCATTGTTTCTAGCTATATCCTCAGGAGTTTGCTCTTTTTGCTCGACTTCTATATGATATTTTTTTGCTAGATAGATTAACGCATCAACATAACCTATGTTTTCGTAATCCATAACAAAGCTAACGACATTTCCGCCTTTGCCACAACCAAAACATTTGTAGAATCCTTTAGCTGGAGATACAACAAAAGAGGGTGTCTTTTCATCATGAAAAGGACAACATGCTTTATAGTTTACGCCATTGCGCTTTAGAGTAACGAAGTCACCGATGACTTCTACAATATTTGCTGTGGCAAAAATCTTATCTATGGTAGATTGTTCTATCATTTTTGTATCTCAGTAATAACCAGGACTTTTAGGTAATATTCTTACAAGTCACCTCCAGTGTATCTGTCTAATTTTATTTTGTGTATATCATTAATAGTTATAAGTATACCTGTTTCTTCTACATTACCAAAATCAGGATTCTCTACAGTTCCGAAAACCTTCATGGATGGGGAAAGATTCATATAAGCATTAATAAGCGGAGGTATGGCCTCGGAATAATTCTTTAATACTTTTACTAATATTTTGTAATCGTCAGAGTAATTATCTGCTGTGAAAATACTAGTATATCTTTCGTGACTAAAGTCAGAATCTATAAGATTTATAGGGATAAGCAAGTCTTCAGTATCTTTGAAATATTTATTTAAGAAACATAGTAGTATGTTTCTAGCATCAATATTATAAGACTTATACATAGTTACTTTGCCAAATAAATATTTAAGGTGCTTGTGCTTTCTGATAATACCACCTATGCCTTCCCAAAGGTTATCAAGTGCATAAAGGCTTCTAACACCACCATTGCGACTTTGGTATTTAGGCTGCACAAAAGAACGACCTAGCTCTACCATATAAGGCAGGTACTTCTCTCTAAATAAGTCAGTAAATTCAAAGTAATGTTCAGTTGATAGGTGTTTAGGGTTTTGTGTTTTAGACACTATAAATCTGTAGCCTCCAACTATTTCGCAATCGTCAGGATTCCATACAATAAGTTGCTCGTAACCATCTTCTGCTAAATCGTCTTGGTCAATGTCAACTTCTTCGCCTGTGCCACCACCTGCTGAGCTAAATGACAATTCTCTAAGGCGGCCAATTTCACGCATAATATGCGGTGAATTTTTAGCAGTAACGATATATATTTCATTAGAACCATTCTTTGTTTTTTTAAGAAGTTTGTCTTCTGACAATTCCCCTTTAAGAAGGTCTATATCTACACTGTCTAACATAATTTTATTTTGTTCTAGTTCATAACATTTAGTGCGAATGATTTCACACCATTCAGCATTTGTTGTGTTGCTGTTTTTTATTTCATCTATAGGGATTAATGCTCCTGTGTGCGCTTTAATTTCAGCGTTGTTACGCATTTTGAAAAGTTCGCTAGGTAGTAATATCATTTCTATATTAGCCCCTATTCTAAAAGCCTTTCTTATAGCAGCAACATTATA
Source organism: Rikenellaceae bacterium (assembly GCA_044433415.1). Classification (GTDB taxonomy): domain Bacteria; phylum Bacteroidota; class Bacteroidia; order Bacteroidales; family Rikenellaceae; genus JAWXTP01. The sequence continues at coordinate 9,282 of JAWXTP010000005.1, read as the reverse complement.
AAATGTTTTTGAGTTTATATTTTCAACCAGCATAGGCACTATGTCCCTATTATACTGTATGGATTTCTGTACGAAGTTTTTTTTCCAGGCAGTGTCTGTTACCACACCATCGATTTTACGGCTACAAAAACCAGCAGGAAAATATAAAATTGGTGCATCACTTGTATATACGTCATTTAACATTTTAGCATATTGAGCTGATTGTCTGCCGTGCTTGTTTATAGGAGTGAAAATTTCACTCAAAGGTTCTATATTCATTAAAATATCATTGACCACAATTTTTATAGAGCCAAACCTATTTTTTATAGCTTCGGCTAACACAAAAGCATCTATGCCTCCAAGTGGGTGATTAGAAACAAAAATGTAACGTCCTGATTTAGGAATATTTTCCAGATTTGTGACTGTTCGTTTAATGTTAAGGTAATCCAATACAGCAACAATAAAATCAACACCTCTAAGATGACCATATTTAACTAGAAGTTCATTTATATCTTTTTGGTGTATAAGTTTTTCTAGTAGTTTAAAGGCAAATTTTGGTGTAGAATTATATAATTTCTCGTTTTTAGACTTTATTATGTTTTGTATGTTAACTTCCACTTTTTGTTAATGTGCTTTAAATTAATTATTTACGTGATGTGTATGTATGAATTTATATAAAATAATACATATTTTTCAGTGTAAATATAATTATTTTTATCTTTGTAAATAAATTTTATACAAAAAACAACAAAATTAATGAGCTTTTAGTAAAATCTAATTTTTATATTTTTATCAATTAATGTTATATTTTGGTTGCTTTAACGCTCTGATATTAAAACACAATTAATAATTTAAACCTATGAGTACGACATATCACATACCTGTATTACGCGATGAGTCAATAAATTCGTTGAACATAAATCCATCTGGCAGTTATGTTGATTTAACGTTTGGTGGCGGAGGGCACTCACGTGCTATTTTAGAAAAATTATCACCTGAAGGAAGACTATATGCTTTTGACCAAGATTCTGACACTTTTCTAAATATTCCAGACGATAACCGCATAGTTTTTATTCACTCTAACTTCAGATTTATGAGAGCTCAACTTAGAGCTTTAGGTATTGAATCTGTAGATGGAGTGTTTGCTGACTTAGGCGTTTCTTCTCATCATTTTGATGAGGCTTCGCGAGGTTTCTCTTTCCGATTTGATGCCCCATTAGATATGCGTATGAATAGAACAGCAACGCGTTCAGCTAAAGAGATAATAGCAACATATAGCCATAGTGATTTAATAAAAATATTTAGAGATTACGGAGAGTTAAAAATGCCTCATAAGATAGCTTCAGCAATTGTTAACACACGTGAGGAGAATCCTATTCTTACAACTCAAGATTTAATAAACGCTGTGGAAAGATACACTCCTAAGCGTGAAGAAAATCGCTTCTTAGCAAAATTATTTCAAGCTATACGTATAGAAGTAAATCTTGAAATGGAATCATTAAAAATGATGTTAGAACAATCTGTAAAGATGTTAAAACCAGATGGGGTGCTGTCTATTATAACTTACCACTCTTTAGAAGACAGGATAGTTAAAAACTTTATGAAAAGTGGCAACTATGAAGGTAAGATAACTACAGATTTATATGGACGTAGTTCGTCAGAGCTAGAGCCTTTGCGAAAAATTATTCTTCCTACAGATGAGGAAATAGAAATAAATTCACGCGCACGAAGTGCCAAATTAAGAGTTGCAATTAAACAATAGTTGTTTCATTGTAATTCTATAATTAACGGTATTAACCATTAATCATTAACCATTAGTAAGTTATGAAATTTAAGGATATAATCTCAGCGTCAATATTAACAAATCAGGTTGTTGTAAAAAGAGTGCCCAGCATTATTTTTATAACTATCTTGGTGATACTTTACATTTTTAATAGCTTTGATAGTCAAAAAATATATAGAGATATTTTGAATGTCGAAAAAGAAATTAAACAATTAAAGGTAACCGCTACTTCTGTACAAGCAGAAAGAATTGCTGTTACGCGTGAATTATATATCCTTGAGGAAATTAAAAGACGAAAAATTGATGTTAAGAGTTTTACTGTACCTCCAAAAATCTTAAAATAGATTTTTTGTAAAGAGGTGGGTTAGTAAGTGTTAATAATTGTGTTTTAATAAATAAATTTTTATTACTTTTGCTAAAGGGAATTTCTAAAAATTGGATTTTAACGCTTTTAGATTTATAAATTTCATCTTTGAATTTTTACAAATATGCCGTGGGAACCACCACGCCTGTATTTATAAAAATCCAAATCTAAAACTTCTAAATCTAAAATCGAATAAAACCAATTATTAGAACTCCCCTAAAGCTAATTTGTGATTATTGATAATTTGTAAAATAATGGACTTAGATAATAAAGAAATAGATAATAAAAATGTTGATATAAATGGAGAAATGTATTCTCGATCAGCATGCCTCATGTATTTGTTTTTCATAATTACTATAAGTATTATTACAAATATATTGATAACACAATATGGTGCGGATGGGGATAAATTGCGTGAAGATGCAAAGAACTCTCAACGCTTTAACTTTAAAACAAGTTATGCTAAAAGGGGTAATATCTTTGATTACAAAGATAGACTCTTGTCTACTAGTATTCCTAATTATCATATATTTATGGATTTTAAGGCTCAGGGCTTACCTGATTCTGTATTCAATAATGAGGTGGGAGATTTAGCAAAGTCTTTATCTAGTTTTTTTAAAGATAAGTCTGCTAAAGTATATAAAGACTCTCTTGTAAGTTGGCATAAAAGGGGATTACGTTATAAAAGAATATCTCCTAGGAGAATAAATTACTTAGAATTAAAAGAGGTTTTAGATTTCCCAATTTATAATCGAGGAAGAAATAGAGGCGGCTTTATTTTAGATACTTTAAATGTCCGTTTTTTCCCTAACGGGAATCTTGCTCAGCGTACCATAGGTCGAAAAAATGACACAGGTACAAACTACGGTATTGAAGGCTACTTTGACGAAGATTTAAAAGGAATAGATGGAGTTGTAGCCACAAAAAAAATATCAGGAAATTTCTGGATGCCTATAGAAGACGAACGTAATGTTGATCCTGTGGATGGATGTGATGTAGTTTCCACTATAGATATAGAAGTGCAACGTGTGGCAGAAGACGCTTTACGTGAACAGCTTACAAAAAACGAAGCCCTTTGGGGAACAGCTATTCTGATGGAGGTGGAAACAGGTGAAATTAGAGCTATAGCTAACCTTTCTCAAGGTGAGAAAGATAAGTCAAAGTATTACGAAGATGGAAATCATGCTGTAGCCAAAAACATGGAGCCTGGCTCAACATTTAAATTAGTATCTTTAATGGCCTTGTTGGAAGATATTAAGATAAGTATAGATACAAAGTTCGATACTGAGGGAGGTATTATAAGGATAGGTAAGGCCACAATTCGAGATTCTCATAATGGAGGTTATGGTGTTATCTCATTACGTAAATGCTTTGAGGTATCTGCTAATACTTGCTTTACTAAAGCAATACATAAATACTATTCTTCTGATCCTAATAAGTTTGTGGACTACTTAGAAGACTTGAAGTTTATGGAGCCTTTTGATTTACAGGTAGCAGGTGAAAGAATGCCTTTGATACGTCGACCTAATGACAGGTATTGGGATGGTACAACACTTACTATGATGGCTTATGGTTATGCTTTAATGATGACACCATTAAGAACGTTATCCATGTATAATGCTATTGCAAATGGTGGAGAACTAGTTGCTCCTCGCCTAGTCACAGAGGTACGAGATAGTAAAGGAAACACAGTTAAAACATTTCCTAAGAAGGTCATGAAAGAATCTGTTTGTTCTGACGAAACATTAAAAGAAATTAAGCTATCATTAGAGGGCGTGGTAAATGAAGGAACCGCGCGTTATGTTTTACTTAATGATAACTATAAGGTGGCAGGTAAAACAGGTACAGCGCAAGTAGCTAAAGGACGTTATGGATATAATGTAAACGGTGGTAAATATTATTTAGCTACTATAGTTGGTTATTTCCCTGCTGACAAACCTAAATATTCTTGTATCGTAGCTATAGAAACATTTCACACCCCAGGTTCTGGTAAAACTTATTATGGTGGTACACTCTCAGGACCTGTATTTAGAGCTATAGCAGATAAGGTTTATTCTTTAACACCTGAATGGGTAGATGTTATTGATAAACCTGAGTTAAAGAAAAGTATATCCTTACCTCGAGAAGTAGATACTTCCCTTCCTTCAATTACAAGGGGCTTAGCAACTCACAATAATGTAGTAAAAGATAAATTTACTACACCAGTAGTAGAAATAGAAGATTCAATAAAGATAGATAATGAAGGTGTTAAAAACGTGGTAGGAATGCCTTTGCGTGATGCTCTTTATTTATTAGAATCACAAAAGTTAGAAGTTAGTTTCTCTGGGAAAGGGCTTGTTACAGAACAATCATTAGTTCCAGGAGCTGAATTTATTCAAGGAGACACTATTAAATTAATTTTGAAGTATTAATTAAACAAAAATAAATTTATGGAAACAGTAGTAAGCGGAATCCGCTCAACTGGTAATTTACACTTAGGAAATTATTTTGGTGCGCTTGTTAATTTTATCAAGATGCAACAAAACTCAAATTGCTATTTCTTTATAGCAGACTATCATTCTTTGACAACACATCCAGACCCTGCTCTTTTGCATGGTAATGTTAAAAATGTATTGTCAGAGTATTTAGGTTCAGGTTTAGACCCTGAATTATCACCTATTTATGTACAGAGTGACGTTCCTGAAGTTACAGAGCTGTATTTGTTGCTTAATATGCATGTGTATATGGGTGAGTTAGAGCGCACAACTTCTTTTAAAGATAAAATTAGAAAACATTCAGATAATGTAAATGCAGGGTTACTTACTTACCCTGTGTTAATGGCAGCGGATATTCTTTTGCATAGAGCAGCTAAGGTTCCTGTGGGAAAAGACCAAGAACAGCACCTTGAAATGACTCGTAAATTTGCTAGACGTTTTAATAGTTTCTATGGAGTTGATTATTTCCCAGAAAGTGAGCCTTATAATTTTGGCCAAGAACTTATAAAAGTTCCAGGACTTGACGGAAATGGCAAAATGGGCAAGAGTGAAGGTAACGGTATTTACTTGATAGATAGTGACAAAGATATCTCTAAAAAGGTGATGCGTGCAACAACTGACTCAGGCCCTACAGAGCCAAATTCACCTATGAGCGAAGGTGTTCAAAATATCTTTACTATTATGGACATTGTTTCTACACCTGACACTGTTGAATTCTTCAAAGAGAAATATAATGACTGTTCAATCAGATATGGAGACCTTAAAAAGCAATTAGCAGCTGACATTATCAAAACTGTAGCTCCTATTAGAGAGAGAATCTTAGATATTCGTTCTAATGATGAGTATTTAGCAAAAGTTGCTAAAAGTGGTGCTGAGAGAGCTCGTGAGAGTGCTCAGAAAACAGTAAAAGAGGTGCGCGAGATAATGGGCTTTAAAAAGTTCTAGTATTCAGTACACCTCAAAATAATTCTATACCTTAGGTGAACATAATAAGCTAATCAAAAAATAGTTTTATTTATAAGAGGAGCTAAAGGGAACTTATTAAAGAGAACTTCCCATAAAATTTCTCCCAAAATAATACAATTAATTAATCATATAAGTCGCATATAGAATAAATTAAGGTACTTTTATTTGTCTATTAGATTATTTTATTTAACTTTGTGCGATAAAACTCTATCAAAAGTAATAGAATTATGGCATCGAATAAGAGATATACTATTGCTTACCAGGAACTTAGTGTTGGAAAACACCTCTTTAAATTTGATATTGACAAGAGGTTCTTTTCTATGTTTGAGTCTTCAGAAATATCTGATGGTAAGTGTGAAGTTTCTATTGAATTAGAAAAAAGTAATAATTCCTTAGCGCTAGACGTCGAAATTATCGGAGACGTTAAAGTTGTGTGCGATAGGTGTCTTGATGAGTTTTTATTACCTATGAGTTATGACGGTGAACTTATAGTCAAAGTAGCTAGTGGCGTTGTCAGTGGCGAATATGAGATTAACGAAAATGAAATCTCAGAAGATGACTTTAATGTAGATGTTATGTGGCAAAATAGCGATGAAGACACATTAGATTTAGCTCAATATATATACGAGAGTATATGTTTGGGTTTACCTTTCCAGAAAGTACATCCTGCTGACGAAAGAGGTATTTTAATGTGCAACGAAGATATGCTTTCGCGCTTTAGTGCTAGTGATACAGAAGACGAATACTAGGAAAATTCTAAAAATTGAATAAAACCAATTATAAGAACTCCTCATTAATTAATATATACGAAATTTAACGAAACAAAAAATAAAAAAAATGGCACATCCTAAACACAAGATCTCTAAAACAAGAAGAGACAAGAGAAGAACTCACTACAAAGCTGTTGCTCCTACTCTAGCAACTTGCTCTAACTGTAGTGCAGCTGTACTTTATCACAGAGTATGTCCTGAGTGTGGTTACTATCGTGGTAAACAAACTATCATCGCTGAAAAAGCTGAATAAATCATGGTTGCCTGAATTATTTAAGCACTACTAGTGTTTTAATAATTCAGGCACTAAGTTTTATTTAGACAGTATTTTAGTACTGTTTAAGTAACTTCTAAAATCGTATTTTAACGGTTTTAGAGTTATAAGTTTTTTTTCGATTTCTCAGATAGTGATTATTAATTTATTATTTCACTTAGAGATAATATAAAGGAATTTATTATGAGATTAGGGATAGATGCTATGGGGGGCGATTACGCTCCACTGGCAGTAGTCGAAGGTGCTGTTAAAGCCTCAAAACTTATTAGTGATAATACAACTATAGTTTTATATGGTGATAAAGAGCAAATAGAGACTATCTTTTCAGAATTTGGTGGTGTTCCACAAAATGTGGATATCATAGCAACTTCTGAAGTTATTGAGATGAAAGATCATCCAACTCAGGCTTTCCAGGCAAAAAAAGATTCAAGTATTGTTGTTGGTTTTACCGATCTTAAAATGGGTAAAATTGATGCTTTTGCTTCTGCTGGAAGTACTGGAGCTATGCTAGTTGGTTGTATGTTTGTAATTAAGCAAATTGAAGGCATAATTCGCCCATCAATCGCTACACACTTACCTACAACACAAACAGGTGAAATGCTACTTCTTGACGTTGGTTTAAATATTGACTGTAAACCTGAGGTGCTACAGCAATATGGACTTTTAGGTTCAATTTATTCTAAGGCTATGTTAGGTGTTGAAAACCCACGTGTTGGGCTTGTTAACATAGGTGAGGAGTCAACAAAAGGTAATGCACAGATGAAAGCTACTTTCGAATTAATGAAAGATGTTACGTCTTACAATTTTGTAGGTAACGTTGAGCCTAAAACTATGTTCTTGGGTACTGAGGCTGATGTTTTTGTGTGTGATGGTTTTGTTGGTAACTTAATGCTTAAAGAGGCTGAGGGGTTATATTCAGCTCTAGCAGCAGTAGGCATTACTGAAGAGAATAATCATATCATGCAAGGTATTAACTACCAAAATACAGGGGGTACTCCAGTGTTAGGGGTTAATGAGTGTGTGATAGTTGGACATGGCTGTTCAAACTCAAAAGCTATACAGAACATGATTTTACAAACTGAGAAATGTGTAAAATCACAATTTGTATCTAAAATTAAAGAGGCGTTAAAAAACTAGGATTAGTTTTTAAAATTAAAACCTTAACTGAATATTTTTTAATAATATAGAGGTATTCAAGTATTTATATGCGTTTATATATATAAAGCGTATTTAACTTAAAAAGGTTTTATAGGGTATTTCTAAATCAGCTTTAGAACTTCCCCATTGTAAAAACCTTAAAAATTAATTATGGAAAAAATAACAGCAGCAATTACAGGCGTGGGAGCATTTCTGCCTGAATATATATTAGACAATGACGAATTAAGTCGCATGGTTGATACTTCTGACGAGTGGATTATGACTCGTATTGGTATTAGAACAAGACATATTTTAAAAGGTGAAGGTAAAGGAACATCAGTTATGGCAGCAAAAGCTGTTGAAGACTTACTTAGTAAAACATCAACTGATGCGTCAGAAGTAGATTTAGTTATCTGTGCTACTGTAACGCCAGATATGATGTTTCCTTCTACAGCAAATATTGTTTGTGACAAAGTTGGGATTAAAGCAGCATACGCATTTGATATAAGTGCAGCATGTAGTGGTTTCCTTTTTGGTTTACAAACTGCTAGAGCTTATATTGAGAGTGGGTTAGCAAAAAAAGTGGTTCTTATAGGTGCTGATAAGATGTCATCTATTGTTGATTATGAAGACAGAAAAACATGTCCTATTTTCGGTGATGGTGCAGCAGCAGTACTTATCGAGCCTTGCACATCTGGTTTAGGTGTTCAAGATGCTTTACTTCATTCTGATGGCTCAGGAGGTAAATTCCTACACATGAAAGCGGGTGGCTCAGCTCGTCCAGCTTCTGTAGAGACTATAGAAAACAAAGAACACTTTATCTTCCAAGATGGCCAACCAGTTTTCAAAGCTGCGGTTTCAAATATGGCAGATACTGCTGTAGAGCTTATGAAGAAAAATGGTCTTACTAGTGACGACATTCGTTACCTAGTACCTCACCAAGCTAATCTTCGTATCATCGACGCTACAGCATCACGTATGGGTCTTACTAGAGAAAAATGTATTATTAACATTGAGAAATATGGTAATACTACAGCTGCAACAATTCCTTTATGTATGTGGGATTACGAAACAAGACTTCGTAAGGGTGATAACCTAATATTAGCTGCATTTGGTGGAGGCTTTACTTGGGGTTCTATCTATCTTAAGTGGGCTTATGACGGTGACACTATGGCTAAATAGTTAAGTCAAATATACAAAGTGTCAGCATTTATTGTTGACACTTTTTTGCCTTTGTAGGTCAATGGATAGACCTTCGGTTTCCTAAACCGACAATTCGGGTTCGATTCCCGACGAAGGTACTGAATAGCTAAAGTGCTAATAAATAGCGTTTTAATTGTTTTTTTGTCGCGATAAGCGAATGATTTAGTCGCTTGTCGCGACCCCTTTGACCATTCTTGGTCGGAAGATTTTACTGGCGGTGAATTTACAAAAATCACCGCCAATAAATTTTGCAATGATAACAACAATTTATTACGTTATTCCATCTTAAATATATGTTTCACTGCAGTAAAACATATATTTATTCACTTATG
>JAWXTP010000004.1:0-59514 GCA_044433415.1 Rikenellaceae bacterium | reverse complement strand
ATTCACACGAAGTAGAACACATGTGCGTTGTAAAACAAGGTCAAGGTCACGGTAGTGCTCCAATTCCTCAAGAAGGTAAATGGGTTAAAAGCAAAGAAGTGACAGATATTTCTGGCTTAACTCACGGTGTTGGTTGGTGCGCACCACAACAAGGTGCTTGTAAACTAACTCTTAATGTTAAAGATGGAATTATCCAAGAAGCTTTAGTAGAAACTATTGGATGTTCAGGTATGACTCACTCTGCTGCTATGGCATCAGAAATCCTCCCAGGTAAAACTATTTTAGAAGCTCTTAACACAGACCTTGTTTGTGACGCTATCAACACAGCAATGCGTGAGCTTTTCCTTCAAATCGTTTACGGACGTACTCAGTCTGCATTCTCTGAAGGTGGTCTTCCTATTGGTGCTGGTCTTGAAGACTTAGGTAAAGGTCTTCGTAGCCAAGTAGGCACTATGTTTGGTACTTTATCTAAAGGTCCTCGTTACCTAGAAATGGCTGAAGGTTACTGTACTCGTATGGCTTTAGATGCTGACGGCGAAACTATTGGTTATGAGTTCGTTCACCTAGGTAAAGTAATGGATATGCTTAAAAAAGGTGTTGACGCTAACGAAGCAATCAAAAACGCTACAGGAACTTATGGTCGTTTCACAGAAGCTGCTTCTTACATTGACCCACGTGAAAAATAGTCTTACCAAAAGACTTATTTATTCACATTAATTACCATTAACTATCTTAAATCAATAAAAAAAATGGCATTATTTGAAAGTTACGATCGCCGTATTAACAAGATAAACTCAGTTCTTAGCCAATATGGTATCAAAGATATTGAGGAAGCAAAATCAATTTGTGACGGTCTAGGAATCGACCCTTATACTGTATGTAAAGAAACTCAACCTATATGTTTTGAGAATGCAGCATGGGCTTACGTTGTAGGCGCTGCTATCGCTATCAAAAAAGGTTGTACTAACGCTGCTGAAGCTGCTGAAGCTATCGGTATTGGTCTTCAAGCATTTTGTATTAACGGATCTGTTGCTGAAGATAGAAAAGTAGGTTTAGGTCACGGTAACCTAGCTGCTATGCTTCTTAGAGATGAAACTAAATGTTTTGCATTCCTTGCAGGTCACGAATCATTCGCTGCTGCTGAAGGTGCGATCAAAATTGCTGAAAAAGCAAACAAAGTACGTAAAGAGCCTCTACGTGTTATCCTTAACGGTTTAGGTAAAGATGCTGCTATGATTATCTCTCGTATCAACGGTTTTACTTATGTGAAAACTGATTTTGATTACTACACAGGTGATCTTAAAATTGAAAATGAAAAACCTTACTCTGAAGGTTTACGTGCTAAAGTAAAATGTTACGGTGCTAACGACGTTCGTGAAGGTGTGGCTATCATGCGTCACGAAGGTGTAGACGTATCTATCACAGGTAACTCTACAAACCCTACTCGTTTCCAACACCCTGTAGCTGGTACTTACAAAAAAGAATGTATCGAAAACGGTAAAAAATACTTCTCAGTTGCTTCTGGTGGTGGTACAGGTCGTACTCTTCACCCAGATAACATGGCTGCTGGTCCTGCTTCTTACGGTATGACTGACACTATGGGCCGTATGCACGGTGATGCTCAATTCGCTGGTTCTTCATCTGTTCCTGCTCACGTAGAAATGATGGGCTTCCTAGGCATGGGTAACAACCCAATGGTAGGTGCAACAGTAGCTGTAGCCGTATCAATCGAAGAAGCTTCTAAGTAATTTGGGCTTCCGGCAAAGAGCTTTGGGAAGGCTTTTCCCAATAACGGCCTACATTTTTCACCTTTTTTAAAATTCCAATGCTCACAGCCCTCAAGGCTGCTCCGCTTGAAATTTCAAAAAACGCAAAAAATCTAAGCCATTCTTGGAAAAAGCGGACAGACCGTTTCCTGCCCTATGCAGGTAAAAGTGTGTCCAGAGCTTTTGCTTATAATAAATAAAAAAGAGGGTAATGCCGCGTGCATTACCCTCTTTTTTATTTATTATAATGGTGACAAGTAACTAAACAATAACTCCTTTATACGCGCCATTGTAGCACTATATTCAACTTCGTTTTTAATGCATTTCATGACTTATATTTTTTAAAAATCACTGATTACCAATATTTATATTAAATAATAAACTAATAGGTATTCTTATAATAACTAAATCCAGCAAACCTTTATTTATCTAAGCTATATCTATAAACTTTCTCATTAAAAATATTAACTCCATATAAATAATTAGACTTACAACTTCTGTCAATCGCAATTCTAAAGATTGGGAAATCTTTAAATATATACTTTTCCTTTAAGTCACCATCCCAATCAAATTTATATAATACTGTTTCAGGTTGCTTGCCTTCTCCTAAAAAAGAGTCTGTATAATCTCCGACAAATAACGCATAAATATAATCATCGTCAACATCTACAGAACAAAAACAAACTTTAGAATCACTAGAATTAAACTCAACTCCATTCCTAATATTTGTCCCCTTAACTTCATTATTGTCAAGGTTTATTATTGCTATATGAGGTTGATATTGCATCGCAATTACTAACTTAGACCTATCTGGCTTAATACAATTTTCCGATTGCAAATATTTACCTAAATCCTTTCCTGTTGGCGTTATATCATTATATAAATTCATTTTCTTTATTACACTGTCCGAATTTATATCACATATATAATAATCTGATATTATTTTTTCATTACTGTATGGATTATAATACATATAAGTTTGCCCGATAAACTTACCACCTAGAAGGTAAAAAAGAGAAGTGAAAGACTCCTTCATTTCTCTTTCCTGATGTTTAATTTCTAAATCAAATTTAGTCACGTTTTGCTCCATAGATTCCGAAATATTCCACAACGATGTTCTTTGCTTTCCAAAGTCATAAACATAAGCAGAAAATTCTTCTTTATCCACCTTAAACTGCCTAATAGGTGCAATAGCTAAAACTTCATTACGAGCATTACCTTCAGGAATAAAACGCCCTAAAATCTTATTATTGTTTAAACTATATATATGATAGTAATAACCATCTTGCGCTCCTATTTGATAGGCTAATAACAATGAATCATAAACCGAAATATTACTAAATCGAGAAACTACTTCATCATCAAAAAATACTTCTTCTCCAATTAATGATTTACTAATAAAAGGCTCGCGAACTGTAACTATATTATAATTACAAATCTGTGTAAATTCATCTCTTTTACAAGATAATAATAACAATGAAATAAATATCAATTTTTTCACTTTATATACTATATTAACATTACTGCATACTTATATTTAAGGGGTTTATAAAAACTGGTTTTATTCGATTTTGAATTTAAAAGTGAATAAAACCAGTTTCTAGAACTCAACTTAACCAATTCTTCTAGCGCCATCGGATATTACTACAGGGTATATCTTACAATCTCTACCATACTTTTCTAAATAAGAACTCTGTACAGTTTTAATGAAGTTGTCATACTTGTCTTCTTTTACTATATTTATCGTGCAACCACCGAAGCCACCTCCCATAACTCGTGAACCTGTGACACCACATTCTTTAGCAACTTCATTTACAAAATCAAGCTCCTCACAGCTTACTTCATACAAAACACTCATTCCTATATGGGTGCCGTACATTTTGCGTCCTACGGTCTCATAATCGCCCTTTTCTAAGGCTTCACAAGCAGCCAATAGACGTGCAACTTCACCTATAGCATATTCAGCACGAATATAGTCTTCTGTTGTAATGTCTCCTATCACTTCTTCTAACCATTCCATCTTAGCATCACGAAGAAACTCTACCTCTGGGTGTGACTTTTGAATGGCTTTTACAGCTCTTTCACAAGATTCACGTCGCTTATTATATGGAGAACCTACAAGCTCATGTTTAACACAAGTGTCAACAAGTACTACCTTGTAACCGTGACTTTCAGGGTCAAAAGGTACATACACAAATTCACCCGTTTTACAATCTAATCGCATAAGGTGTCCTGCCTTACCATGAATAGAAGCAAATTGATCCATAATTCCACAGTTTACACCAACATAATTATGCTCAGTAGATTGACCTATTCTAGCAAGGGTCATCTTATCAAATCCTAGTGATTTTAACTCGTTTAATGCAAAAGCAAAAGTACTTTCTAATGCAGCAGACGAACTCATACCAGCACCTAGAGGAACATCTCCCGAAAATACAGTATCAAAACCTTCTACCGTACCTCCTATTTTGATAATTTCTCTACATACCCCAAAGATATATTTAGCCCAACCTTCCTGTGGAGCATCTTCCTCCTCAAAACCAAACACTGAACTTTCATTAAGATCTAGTGCATAGGCTTTTATCTTATCTGTACCATTAAACTTAATCTCTACTACCATTCCCTTATCAACAGCACCAGGAAGCACAAATCCACCGTTATAATCAGTGTGCTCACCAATTATATTAATACGTCCAGCAGAAGCAAATACAGCTCCTTCACACTTATATAACTCCTTAAACTTATTTCTTACATTCTCTACTATCATAACTTTTAACTATTTAGATGATATAAAAAAAGGGTGACTGAGCACCCCTTTTTTACAATGTTTTTACAATATTTATTGTAATATTTTTACCTGCATAGGGCAAAAAAACCACGGTTCTCTTTTTTCAAGAATGGCTTAGATTTTTTGCGTTTTTTTTAAGTTTCAAGCGGAGCAGCCTTGAGGGCTGTGAGCATTGGAACTTTAAAAAAGGTGAAAAATGTAAGCCGTTATTGGAAAAAGTAATCCCGATGTTGCTTGCCGAAAAACAAGTTAGTCAACGTTAATGTCTTTATTTACGTTCTTACATCCAGCTAAAGCATACCATAATAGGTAAGCAGCAGCAGCTACGATAACCCAGTAAGAAGCCATGTAGTTAGCAGTAACGTCAGCAACAGCACCTTGGATAAGAGGTAAAACTCCACCACCTACTACCATTACCATGAAGATACCAGAACCCATAGCAGTATATTTACCTATACCCTCAACTGCAAGGTTGAAAATACCACCCCACATAACAGAAGTACAAAGACCACAAAGAACAAAAAGAAGTACAGATAAAGGAACTTGCATCATACCAAAACTAATATCTGATTGGAATACTGGCATAGTAACTGATACTGTACTAGGAGTAAAAATACCTATAGTAACTAAAGCAATTGCTAATGAACTTACAAATGTAAGCTGAGATTTAGCAGAGAATTTAGCACCAAATGCACCACCAAATAAACGACCAATAAGCATTAAGAACCAGTAAGTACCAACAACACTACCAGCAGCAGCAGCATCTAAACCCATACCTGTAGCGCCATCAACTGTGTCAGGAGCACTAGTTAAGAATAGATTGATAAAGTTAGGAATACCAACTTCTATACCAACATATAAGAAGATAGCAACTGTACCTAGTAAGAAGTGACGGAAAGACATAGCACTGTGAGAGTCTTTAACCTTAACTTCGTCCTCTTTTTTAATCATGTGAGGCTCAGGAATAGCTACAAAGAAAAGAACAATGAATACTACAGCAAAAATACCCATAGCAATAAAAAGAGCAGGAATAGCATTAGCTAATTTAGCTTGAGCAATATCACCAATAAGGTAACCACCTAAGATAGGGACGATAGTAGCACAAACTGAGTTTAAAGAACCACCAAATTGGATAAGTTGGTTACCAGTTTTACCACCACCACCTAAAGTGTTTAATAGAGGGTTAACTACAGTGTTTAACATACACATAGAGATACCTGCTGTAAATGCACCAATAAGGTAAACAACAAATACACTTGTGAAGTTAGGAGTAGCCATTTTAGCAGAAAGTAACTGAATACCTACACCACAGAAACCAACAGCAATAGCTGTAAGTGCTGTAAATTTGTAACCTTTACGTTTTAAAACGATACCTGCTGGGATACCCATAAACAGATAAGCAAAGAAGTTTGCAAAGTTACCAAGTTGAGACATCCAGTTTTGAATGCCATCTTGGTTTTTGATAATTACACCTACAGGATTAGATAAACCTGTCACAAAAGATACCATTGCGAATAGCAAGAACATCATTACGATAGGTAACGTGTTGTTTTGTTTTTGAGAAGTCATTTTAATTTATTTTAAGTTGTTTTGATTTGTTTGTTTGCTTGTTTGTTTACTTAAAGTTATTTTATAGAAAATTTATAAATGATATGTTCTTCATAAATATCATCTTTTCTAAGAATTGGTGATGGGAAATTTGGCTTGTTAGGCGCATCAGGGAAATTCTGACACTCTAAAGCAACACCACCGCGCGCATAATGTGCAGCTCCAGTTTTAGACTCTGCTGCTTCACCTAACCAGTTACCTGAATAAACCTGTACTCCAGGCTGAGTAGACTTAATAGTCATAGAAATACCAGACTCTTCACTGTAAAGCTCACCTACACTGCAAAGCTTGCCTTTCTCCCAATTATCTACTACCCACGCATGGTCATATCCTGCACCAATTTTTAAGGCTTCAAAGTCACAGTTTATATCTTTTCCTATAGCCTTAGCAGTAGTGAAATCCATAGGTGTACCACTAACATCAGCTATCTCACCTGTAGGGATTTGAGTTTCATCTGTAGGTAACCACTTAGAACAATCTAATTGTAAAAAGTGATCATATATTGTCCCGTTAGACTCACCATTTAGATTAAAATACGCATGGTTTGTTAAGTTAACAATAGTGTCACCATCATTACTTTTGGCGAAATAAGTAATTTCTAGCTCATTATCATCACTCCAATCATAAACTGCTTCAACACCTAACTCAGAAGGATAACCTTCCTCTCCTGGTGCACTAGTATAAGAGAAAACTATTCTATTAGTTTCCACACGTGCTATCCAAACTTTAGTTTGAAATCCTGTAGGACCTCCATGTAAGTGATTTACTCCATTATTTGTTGCAAGCGTATAATTAACATCATTTAAAGAAAACTTTCCTTTAGCTATACGGTTAGCGTATCTTCCGACACTTTTACCCATAGCAGCAGTCTCATTCAAATAAGTATTTGGCATTTTATAACCTAGACAAACATCTATAAGTTTACCATTCTTATCTGGCACTTCAATAGAGATAATAGAAGCTCCAACGTTTAATAAACGAACTCGAGCTCCTGCTTTGTTTATCATTGTATAAAGAACCATAGGTTCACCTTGCTCAGTGAAGCCTAAAATTTCTTGTTCTATATCCATTATTCCCACAATTTTTCTGGATATACTCCAGCACTTATTAAATTACCTAGTTGTTTTACCACTTGAGGGCGGTCTTCTTTGTAAGTAACACCAAACCACTTAGCATCACTAGATAAAACTTTAAGAGTAGCTTTACCAGAGTTAATAAGTGTATTAGTAACTAAAGGAATAAAGAATTCAGATTTAAGATTAGCACTATTTTCTGTTAAAAACTCTTCAAATAGGCTATCAGAATATTCAAAATAATCAGGAGTAAAACCAAAGAAGTTCATACTTACTAAAGAATCTACTTCTATAGGTTTTAATGTATTATCATCGTCCATGAATACTATTTCTTCGCCTTGTTTTTCTATACTTGTGCGCTCAACAATAGAAACTAAATCTCCATTTTCGTTAGCTGTACAAACACCACGAGAAACAGAACCATATTCTGATAAAGTATTTTTAACTTGGTAACCCACCATACAATAACTACCTCTTTTACCTTCTAGACTAGTTAGGTATTCAGCAATTACTTTATAGGCATCTGCACCATAAAAATCATCTGCATTAATAGCAGCAAAAGGCTCTTTAATAACGTCTTTAGCCATCATTAGAGCGTGATTAGTACCCCAAGGTTTTTCTCTACCTTCAGGAACACTAAAACCTTCTGGTAAAGCATCTAATTCTTGAAAAACGTACTCTACTTTAATTTTACCACCAAAACGTTCTTCACTAAAAACTGCTTTGAAATCATCAACGAAACTTTTTCTGATTACAAATACAACTTTACCGAATCCAGCTCTGATAGCGTCAAAGATAGAGTAATCTAAAATGGCCTCTTTGTTTGGGCCTATACCGTCCATTTGCTTCAGTGAGCCATAGCGAGAACCCATACCTGCAGCAAGAATTAAAAGTGTTGGTTTCATAATATTTTTTCTGTTTTATATGTTTTTAATTATATTTGTTCTGTGTAAGAGCACAAATGTATAACATAAAGTAATACAAATCAATAGCAAATATAGTTATTTAATATAAAATAAATGTATATTTGTAGTAAAAATATATAAAAAAATATAAAAATAAACAAATGAAGTTTATTAATATAACTAAGCATCTGATACTTAACTTCAATAAGAAACTGAAATTAAGTATATATAATATTAATCTAAAAGAAGAAATTTGGTCGATTTTCATATCACCTTTAAATATTTTCTTTGGTTTTATTACAATTTTATTAGTTTTAGTGGCTGTTTTATTTCTACTTATAACTAATACAGTTTTATTTGATATAATACCAGGATATCCTGGGAATAAGTCTAGGGAAGTTTTACTACAAAGTGTAGTAAAACTTGACTCTATGGAAAGGGCTTTAAAAAACTGGGAAACCTACGAATCTAATATAACAGCCATAATGAATGGTAAAACTCCCGTTTCACTTACAGCCTCTAACACTATTGATTCTTTAGGAAATAATTCTATTGAAGATGTTCCAACTTCAGATGTTGAACTATCTCTTAGAGAAGAAATAGAAAATGACGAGGATGCAAAAAATCGTGCTCGTGAAGAAGCTATAAATAAACAGATGAATTCATTTAACTTATTCACACCTTTACAAGGAGTTATAACTCAATATTTCAATCCTTCAAACAAACAATTTGGGATAGAAATCTCGGCTTATACCTCTCAGGAAGTTATGGCTACAAATAATGGGGTAGTGATTTTAAATGAGTGGTTACCAACTTCTGGGTTTATGCTACAAATTCAACATAGTGGTAATATGGTTTCTACATACAAAAACCTATCTTCTAGTATAAAACAAGTGGGGGATAGAGTTAATGGCGGTGAAGTTATAGGTTTTGTTGGTGTTGAAGATGCTTATATAGGCAATATTGATATGCGACCTACATTATTATTTGAATTATGGAGTTTAGGGACTCCTGTTGACCCTCTTAACTATGTACTTTTTTAATTATGGATAAACAAAGATTAGCAATTCTAGGTTCTACAGGCTCAATAGGACAGCAAAGTCTAGAAATAGTAGAGAAATACAGTGATTTATTTGAAGTAAACACATTAACTGCACATAATAATTGGCAATTATTGGTTGAACAAGCCATAAAATTTCAACCCGACAGTGTTGTTATTGCAAATGAGGAGTTTTACCCTATAGTAAAAGAAAGTTTAAAAGACCACCTTATAAAAGTTTATGCAGGCTCAGATGCTGTAGAGCAAGTTGTAGCTTCTACAGAGGTAGATACTGTTGTTACAGCTTTGGTAGGTTACTCAGGTCTTTTTCCTACTGTAAACGCCATAAAACATAGCAAAAAAATAGCTCTTGCAAATAAAGAAACTTTGGTTGTTGCAGGTGAACATATTATGAAACTTCTTGAAGAATATAATGCACCTATGATACCTGTAGATTCTGAGCATTCAGCTATATTTCAATCTATTGTAGGTGAAGTAACTCCTATAGAAAAAATTATTATTACTGCTTCTGGAGGACCTTTCCGCTTGAAAACTAAAGAAGAGTTAGATAATGTCACTGTAGCTGAAGCCTTAAATCACCCTAACTGGGTTATGGGAAGTAAGATAACTATAGATTCAGCAACTATGATGAATAAGGGTTTTGAAGTTATAGAGGCAAAGTGGTTATTTAACCTAAAACCTGAACAAATTGAAGTTGTAGTACATCCTAGCTCAGCTATTCACTCTATGGTTCAATTTAGAGATGGTGCTATTAAAGCTCAAATGGGACTTGCAGATATGAAATTACCTATTCAATATGCTCTAACTTTCCCTCTTCGTTTAGAGGTTAATTCTAAACGCTTTAGTTTTGACAATGGCACTTCTTTTGATTTTTACACACCAGATTTAGAAAAGTTTCCGTTATTAAGAGTGGCTTACGAAGCTATGGAACGTGGGGGAAGCACATCTTGTACTATGAACGGAGCTAACGAAATCGCGGTAAGTGAATTCTTAAAAGGGAATATTAGTTTTACAGATATTTCTCGTATAGTTGAAAAAAGCATAGAAATTGCTGACTTTACTAAAAATCCTTCGCTGGATGATTATAAAATTATTGATGCACAAAGCCGCGAAATTGCATTATCATTAATTTAAAACAATAATAAAATTAAATATAAATGGAAACTCTTATTAAAGCTGCACAGCTTATTTTATGCCTTTCTCTTCTAGTTGTTTTACATGAATTTGGACACTTTTTCTTTGCGAAACTTTTCAAATGTAGAGTAGAGAAATTTTACTTATTCTTTAACCCAAAATTTTCACTATTCAAAAAGCAAATAGGTGAAACTGAATATGGTATTGGTTGGATTCCTTTCGGTGGATATGTTAAAATATCGGGTATGATAGATGAATCTATGGATAAGGAACAAATGAAAAAAGATCCTGAACCATGGGAATTTAGAAGTAAACCTGCTTGGCAACGTTTACTGATTATGATAGGTGGTGTCTTAATGAATATCATTACTGCACTAGCTATTTACATAGGTATGAGCTACTCTTATGGTAAATCATATATCAAAAATGACGATGTTAAATATGGTTATCAGTATAGCACCTTAGCTCAAGAAATGGGTTTTAAAAATGGTGATAAAATCATTAACATCAACGGAAAAGTTTATGAAGATATGTCAGAAATTCCTATGGCATTTATCTTTGAAGATGTAAGTTACGCAACTATTGAACGTGATGGTAAACAACAAGAGTTAGCCTTTGATTTTGAATATAAATCAACAATGCTAAATTCTAAGGAATCATTTATTTCTCCTCGTATTTACACACGTACAGACTCTGTAGTTACAGGCATGCCTGCACATAAAGCTGGTTTACAAAATAAAGACTCTATTATTTCTGTAAACTCTCAACCTGTACTTTTCGCTGACCAAATTTCAAGTGCTATTGCTAATAATACTAATGGATTTAAAGTAGAATACATAAGAGATTCTTCGGGTGTAAAGTTAACTAAAACAGCTACTATTATTCCAGAAGATGGAAAGATAGGAGTTCTTTATGGAGGCTTTGATACAAAATATTATCCTATCACTGTAAAGAAATATACTTTCTTAGAAGCTATTCCTCAGGGTGCTAAACTTGCTATAGCTGCTATAAAAGATTACTTTAAACAACTAAAAATAATCTTTACCCCTGAAACAGAGGCTTACAAACAAGTAGGTAGTGTATTCTCTATGGGTAACTTCTTCCCTGCTGCATGGGACTGGGCTAGATTCTGGAGTATAACAGCTATTTTCTCTGTTATGTTAGCCGTTTTAAATATCATGCCTATACCTGCACTAGATGGTGGTCATGTGTTATTTTTACTTTATGAGATAATTACTAGACGTAAACCTAGCGATAAATTCATGGAGGTAATGCAAACTATAGGTATGTTTATTTTACTAGCAATTATGGTACTAGCATTAGGAAATGATATATTACGTATGTTTAAATAATAACAACTTAAAATAATAAAAAGAAAACCATTATGAAAAAAGCCTTAAAAATATCATAACATTTTTACTAATAGGATGTTATTATATTTTTCATGGCGTTTACATAAGACCTTAATAATAAAAAATACAAACTTATGAAACTTTTTAGAAGACTTTATGACTGGGTACTACATTGGGCTGAAACAAAATGGGGAGCTGTAGCATTATTTATACTTGCTTTTTGTGAATCAAGTTTTTTCCCTATACCGCCAGACGTTTTACTTATTGCATTATGTATAAGTATACCTACACGTTCATTTAGATATGCACTTATAGCTACCATAGGTAGTGTTATAGGAGCAATTGCAGGTTATTCAATAGGTCAATTTGCATGGCTTGCAGGCGGTGAATATACAGCCTTTGCAAATTGGTTCTTTAACAATATCCCTGGATTTACTCATGAGGTTTATGAGAATGTTGGTAGCTTATATAAAGAATATGATTTCTGGGTTGTATTTACAGCAGGATTTACACCTATACCTTTTAAAGTTATAACTATTTCGTCAGGCGCATTTGATATTAATTTTATAATTTTTATTATTGCAGCAATAATAAGCCGTGGTGCACGTTTTTTCTTAATAGGATTAATGATTTGGAAATTCGGTCCTACTATTAAGAATTTTATAGATAAATATTTTAATATTTTAGCACTTGCCTTCACCATATTATTAATAGGTGGCTTTGTTGCAATAAAATACGTATTCTAATGAAGAAACTAGGAATTATTGGTTATCCCTTAAAACATTCTTTCTCTCAAAAGTATTTTACAAAAAAGTTTGAGGGTGAAGGGATAACAAATTATTGTTATAAACAATATGAAATAGATAGTATAGAAAAAATAACAGATATCCTTGCAGATAAAGACGTTGTAGGGTTAAATGTTACTATACCTTATAAGGAGCTAGTTATGCCTTACCTTACAGAAATTGATGCTACAGCAGCGGAGATTAAAGCCGTAAACTGTATTAAACGTGAGGGAGATAAACTTATTGGTTATAACACAGATATTATTGGTTTTGAGGAATCTCTACTTCAACTAATAGGTGATAATAGACCTGAGGCTCTAGTTTTCGGTACAGGAGGAGCTTCAAAAGCTATATGTTATGTCCTAAAAAAATTGGGTGTTAATTTTAATTTAGTTTCACGTCGAAAAGGAGAAAATACTCTTTCTTATGATGAAGTTACTAAAGACCTATTAAAAACACGTAAGCTACTGATTAACACAACTCCTCTAGGAACTTTCCCTAATATGGATAACGCTATAGATATTCCTTATGATGCTATAGATGGTGATTCTTTTGTTTATGATTTGGTTTACAACCCTAGTGATACAAAATTTATTCGTTCAGCAAGATACAAAGGCGCTAAAGTAATGAGCGGTTACAAAATGCTTATTTCACAAGCTGAGGCTGGATGGAAAATTTACGGAGAATAAATTTATAACTATGGGAAAGTATTTTCCCATAGTACTTTCCTATAGTACTTTCCCTAAATATTTAAATAAAAGAAACATTATTATGTCAAAATTATTAAGATTTATAATTATTCTAATATTTACCATTTCTGCAACACAGAAAGTGCATGCACAATTTAATGAGCGTTACTTTTTTTATGTAGGACAAGGTTTAATCATAGATGGAAAATATAACGAAGCTATAGAAATGCTTAGTACACTTATAAGGGTTGATAATGATTCTTATGAAGGTTACTTTTTACGAGGTATTGCTAAATATAACCTAGGTGATTATGTTGGTGCAGAAAGCGACTTTACAACAGCTATAAATATCAATAGTGTATATACAGATGCTTATCACTATAGAGCTATTTCGCGTTCATTCTTAGGTGATTTTGATAATTCTATACGTGACTTTGACTCGGCTATAGATATACGCCCAGATAAGGAAGGTATATTTTATAGTCGTGGTATAGCATATTATATGAATCAACAATTTGATAATGCTATTATTGACTTTGATTACTATATCAGAAAAAAACCTTATGTAGTAGATGCTTACATTAATAGAGGTAGCTGTTATCTTATGAAAAAAGATACAACTATGGCTTTTGTGGACTACAACAATGCCATACGTATTAATCGTTATGATGCAGGTGGTTACATGAGACGTGGTGGTTTATACCTAGCAACTAACAAACTTGATAGTGCTTATATAGATCTTACAAAATCTTTAGAATTAGATTCTACTCTTGTAGCAGCTTACTTTAACCGTGCTATTGTTAATTCAAATAGAAATAATCCTATGGGTGCATTGGAAGATTTTTCTTCTGTTCTAAAACTTGACACCATGAACTCATTAACTTATTTTAATAGAGCTCTTGTTTATTCTCAAATTGGAGACTATGAAAATGCACTTAATGACTATGATAAAGTTGAAGAATATTCACCTTCTAACATACTTTTATATTATAATAGAGGTGGGTTAAATATGAAACTTGGAGAGTTAAAATCTGCTGAGTATGATTTTTCTAAAGCTATAGAAATATATCCAGACTTTGCAAATGCTTACCTTAACCGTTCAGCAGCAAGATATTATCTTGGTGATATGGAAGGCTCTAAGAAAGATAAGATGATAGCTGAGGATAAGATTAATAAGTATAAATCAAACCTTCAAGATAGTTCTCTTTCTATATATGCTGACACTTCTCAGTTTTTTAATAAGTTAATTTCTTTTGATGTAGACTTTGGTAATAAAGATTTTGAAAATATTAAACGTAATGATGTGGATGTAAAAGTGTTACCTATGTTTAAAATCACCTATGCTAATAACTTTGAAATCAAGAAAAACATATATTACAACAATGATTATATCAATGAGTTTAAGGATAATAAAAAAATTAAAGATGTTGAATTTACTATAAAAACAGATGTCAGTGAAGATAAGTTAAACTCTCTATTATCTGAATATACAGAAGACGTAAATTCTAAGAAAGTCACCTGGGAGGATTATTTTAATTTAGCACTCGTGCAATCGTCATTACAACAATATAGTAAAGCTATAGAAAATTACACGAAAGCTATTAAGTTAAATCCTGATAATGCTTTCTTATATGTTAATCGTGCTGTAGCACGCGCTGAAATGATAGACTTTATTTCTAAGTTAAGCAGTAAATCTGACAAGATGGTTATAGATGCTCAACCTGACAAGGTACTAAAAGCTGTAAGACAAGAATATAGCTATGCTGAATGTATACAAGATATGCAACTTGCAATTCGTATAAATCCTAATATTTCACAGTTTTTCTATAATTTAGGTAACCTTTTAAGCCTAGAGGGAGAACAAGCTGAGGCTATAGAAATATACACTCATGCTATAAGTTTAAACCCTAATATAGGGGAGCTTTACTTTAATAGAGGTATGATTCAGCTTCACGTAAAAGATACCCAGAAAGGTTATTTAGATATCTCTAAAGCTGGTGAACTTGGTATAGAGGGAGCTTACCAATTACTAGAAAGATTTAAGAAGTAAGCGTTAAAGAACTATATAAAAAAGCTGAAAAATCATGTATGATTTTTCAGCTTTTTTATATTATATTTACTCAACTTTTTTATAAATCAGCGTAGAACTATTCTCTTTAGTAAATATTTTCTTTGCTGTATTAACAATATCCTCTTCACTAATTTTTTTATAATTATCAATCTCATTATTTATTAAATCTATATCTCCTAGCATCTCATAAAAGCAAAGATTCATAGCTTTATTCATAATGTTAATTTCACCAAAAATAGTATTAACTTCAAATTTATTTTTCACTTTTTGAAGTTCATAAGAATCAATTTTCTCATTTTTTAGTACCTCTAATTCCTTTAACAAACTCTCCTCGGCAACTTTCAAATCTACTCCTTCAGCCACCTGACCTGTAACAACAAACAACCCTTCATCAACATCTCCAGAGATAAAAGCATTTATAGAACTAAACAATTCTTCTTTCTTAACTAGATTCTGGTGCATTCTTGAAGATGAACCGCTAGAAAGAATATCCGAAATTAAATCACAAACATGAAATTCATCACTCAATCGTTTATCCATGTGATACACAATATAAACTAATGAAGCAGGAACATCACGTTCTACCTCTAAGCGACGTGCTTCTATTTGTTTAGGTTCTTGTTTATAAGTACTAACGTGAGAACTTGTTTTTTCTATATCCCCAAACCATTTTTCTATCAACTCAAAAATCTCCTCCTCAGGAAGTGGTGAAGCTATAGATATTATAGCATTTGATGGGATATAAAAATTATTGTAAAAACTTTGTACATCCTCCAGTGTAGCATCCTGTATATGTTTAGGAGTCTTCCCTATAGTTGACCACATATATGGGTGCTTAGTGTAAGCCATTGAACGCAGTAGCATCCAAATATCCCCATAAGGTTTATTTAAATAACGTTGATTAAATTCTTCAATAACTACTTTTTTCTGTAGCTCCAAAGTATCATTGTTGATATTTAGATTATTCATTCTATCAGATTCTACCCAAAGGGCAGTTTCTAGATTATTAACAGGCACTACTATATAATAATCTGTATAGTCATTATTTGTAAAGGCGTTATTTTCGCCTGCTGCTAATTGTATAGGAATATCAAATTCTGGAACATTTTTACTACCTCCAAACATTAAATGTTCAAAAAGATGTGCAAAACCTGTTTTCTCTGGATTTTCATTTTTTGCACCTACTTTATAAATCACATTCAATGCCGCTAAAGCCGTAGATTCATCTCTATGCGCAAAACACGTTAAACCATTTTTTAATACCTTCTTTTTATAACTTATCATTTTGATACTCCTCTAAAATTTTAACCCCTTTCTCGTTAGCTATTCCTCTAATATGATAGTTAATAAACTGTTCGTGAGTAAGATTTAAATTAATATTTTTATTTTTTACAACCCATTGATTTAGGGTGCTATTCATTGTTGCTATTATATATGATATTATCTGCTCAGGGTCAAAGTTATTTCTATAAATACCTTCTTCTATACCTTGAGCCATATTATCTTTTATAAACTTCTCCATATTCTTACGCGATATATCTTGTAAGTAATAAAACTGACGAGGGTAGTTTTCTCTTAAAGATTGATAAAAAATTTGAGAACTTGGTAAAGGGTTATTTTTTTGAAATTCTAACACACTTATTAACATTTCTATCGCATTCTTTTTATCCTTTAAACATTGCATCATATATTTAGTATGATTCTTACTTCTGTAAATAAGAATTTCATTTATAAGCGTATCTTTATCTTTAAAGTTATTATATAAAGTCATTTTAGTGATACCTACTTTTTTTGCTGTATTATCCATAGTTAAATCACCCACCCCATACTCTATAAATAAAGCGTGTATCTTTTCTAAATATATATCTCTTTTTGCCATTTTCTTATAATAAATATATTATACAATAAATCTTGAAAACAAAAATAATAAATTAAATTGAAGTGTTAAAATAATTTTAATAATGTGTTAATAAATATAAGTTAATTAACTGATAACATATCAATTAAATATGCCGTTATTTTTTATTAACAATGTTAATAACTTTAACTTTGCTAAACAAATTTAATTCCATATATAATAAATATATTCATTAAATAAGTTATATTTGTAAGATATAAACAATACAAAGAAATTATGAAGTTTAGCGATGTTATAGGTCAAGATAAAATAAAGAAGGTATTTATAAAAAATATTAATGAGGGTAGAATAGCTCATGCTCAAATTTTCCAAGGAGAATTAGGCTATGGCATGTTACCTTTGGCACTTGCTTACGTGCAATATCTTTTCTGTGAAAATAGGTCTGAAAACGACTCTTGTGGGGTTTGTCCCTCATGTTATAAAGTGTCTCAGTTAGCTCACCCTGATTTACATTTTTCTTTTCCTATAAATAAAAGTAAGTATTGTGATAAACTTTCTAGTGAAGGTGAAATAATAAGTGATTCACTAATTAACAAATGGCGTGAACAAATAAATTCTTCTTCACCAAATGGGTATTTCTCAGAAAACGATTGGTACAAAACTATAGAGCTTTCAAAAAATGCACAGGGTAATATAGGGAAACCTGAGGCTAATGAAATTATTAAGAAGTTAGCTTATAAATCTTTTTTAGGAGGCTATAAAGTTGTTATTGTATGGCTCGTAGAGAGAATGAATGAAAGCGCTGCAAACACACTGTTAAAACAATTTGAAGAACCTTCTGAAAAGACTCTTTTTATTTTCTTAACAGAAAACAAAGATGTTATTATTAAGACTATTTTATCAAGAGCTCAGCTTACCTCTATAACTCCTATAGATATTAACAATGTTAACAATTATGTTAATAGTGTATGTAACGATATAAATAAAGCAGCAATTATAGGTCGTATATGTGGTGGTAATATTCTAAAAATAAACGAATTAACAGAACAAACAGAAGAAAATGATGATAACTTTATCTTATTCACAAATCTTATGCGCCGTTGTTTCTTTGTGGATTATGTATCTCTCGTAGCTTGGGCAGAAGATTTATCAACACAGAATAGAGAGTTTTTAAAAAACTTCTTTGATTACTCTTTAAGAATACTTAGAGATAGTTATATGACCTCTATAGGTATGGGAAATATTTCGAATTGTTTTGGGTATGAAAAAGAATTTATAGCTAAATTTTCTCCATATATACATTATAAAAATATAGAATTATTAACACGAGAATTTGAAAAAGTTCAGTTTGATATTTCTAGAAATGGTAATCCTAAGATAGTGTTAACTCACTTTGTATTAGCTATTAGTAAACTTATAAAAAGAATAGGATAATGAAAGTTACTTTACTTACGGGTGGAAATTTTAATAGTATCAACACAGATATTAACAGTGTTCATGAACATATAAATGCTAAGTTAGGGCATATTATTCGTTGTTCATCTATACGAAAATCCGAGGCTTGGGGCTTTACTAGTGAACATTATTTTTTGAACCAGGTAATAATTATAGAAACTGAATTATCTCCTGACGAGTTATTATTCAAAATTTGGGACATAGAGCGCCTTTATGGTAGAGATAGAGGTGATAACCGAACAGAATACACAAAATGGCAAGAAAGGGATAAAAAAGGGCTTATTTCATATAAATCTCGTCGTATGGATATAGATATTTTATATTATGGCGATTTAGAGGTAAAAACAGACTATTTACAAATACCTCATAAAGAAATCAGAAACCGAGAGTTTGTTACTGTTTTACTTGATGAACTTTCTATTGACTGGAATTAAGGTTATTTAAATACTTTTACTTTTATCAACATTTAATACTCTTTATCTTTTATTTATTTAAAAATATATATAAATAATAAATATAATAAAGCCTGTGAATAACGTTAATACTTTCTCTAAAATAAATTTGTATATTAGTTATTATTACTATTTTAACATTTTATTATTTTGTAATTACTTGATTTGTAATTGATTTGAAGGTTTTTAACATAGTGTTCATAAACTATTAACAATTTGTATTTTTTCAGTTACAAGGTTTTGGACTGTTAATACACTTAGACGATTCTTGTACATAACTTTTAATAAAAATAATTTGCAAAATTATAAACTCTGATTATACGTTTTGTAAACCTACCGTTCCAAATAAATTTATTAAAAAAGAGTATAAAAATATTAACATGATATTAATCTAATATTAACACTTATTAACATTAATATAATAACTTCTAACAATAAAAAAAATGAAAAAGAAATTACTTTTTATTGCAACCATGCTTGTTGCATCTTTGCCCTTGAAGGCGCAAAATAGTTATAATATTGATCCTGTTTCGGGTGAAGATTATTCATTAAGTTGTACAGCATTACTTGTAGGTAAGGATGCCTCTACAGATGGTTCTGTTATGACTTCACATTCTTGTGATGGTAATTACCGTACATGGATGCGTATAGAGCCTCGTAAAACATTTGAAACTGGTATGTTAGATTCTATTTATTGGGGACTTCTTCACACAGAAGAAGCTCACGATATGAGAGGAACAACTCTTAAAGGTACTATTCCTGCACCTTCAAAAGAAACTTATGCTTACCTTAACACAGGTTATCCTTGTTTGAATGAAAAACAACTAGCAATAGGTGAAACAACTTTTGGTGGTCGTAAGGAATTAAAAAATAAGGAAGGGATGTTTTTAATTGAAGAACTACAACGCCTAGCACTTCAACGCACATCTACAGCTCGTGAAGCTATTCAACTTATAGGTGAATTAGTAGCAGAATTTGGTTATGGTGATGGCGGTGAATGTTTAACTTTTGCTGATAAAAATGAAGTTTGGCAATTAGAGATAGTTGGTTCAGGAACTAAAGGTAAACCTTCAGCTTTATGGGTTGCTCAACGTGTTCCAGATGACCATGTTGGTATTTCTGCAAATATACCACGTATTGCTGAGGTGTATTTTGAAAATTCAGACTACTTTATGTATAGTGAAGATATTAGAAAGAGAGCTAAATCTTTAGGATACTGGGATGGTAAAGAGCCTTTCGTTTTTTATAAGATTATAAGTGATGAAGGTCGTAAAAATTTCGGTATACGCGATTTCTTTGTGCTTAATTCTTTTGCTCCATCATTAGGATTATCTATGGATGATGAAGAGTTACCATTTTCTGTGAAGCCTGAGAAAAAGGTTTCTCCACAACAAGCAATTGCTGTATATCGTGAAACCTATGAAGGAACACAGTGGGATATGCTTCAAAATCTAAAAGTAGAGGTTACAGATAAAGAAACTAAAGAGAAAAGTATAGTAGTTTCACCAATAACAAATTACTGGATGAGTTCAGATTTCCGTACTCTTATAAATACTCTTAAACCAGATGCTATAGAATTTAACCGTACAGTATCGGTGTGTTGGTGTGGTTATTCTCATGTTATTCAAGTTAGAGGATGGCTTCCTGATGAGATAGGTGCTGTATGTTATATGTCAGTAGACAACCCTGCTCAGTCTCCAAGAATACCTATTTATAGTGGTACTATTGCTTTACCTTCAGAATTTGATGTATGTGGTCAAAAACGTAAACGTGATGATGCTATTCTATGGCGTTTCCGCGAGACTAACCGTTTAGCTCAAGTAGCTTGGGGTAAAAGTAAAGAAAGCATGGAAGCTGAGGCTTTACGTCTTGAAGAAAAAATGTTTATGGAACAACCTGTTATCGAGAAACATGTTAAAGAGTTAATAGATGCAGGTGAAGTAGAGAAAGCAAAAGAGTTTATTACTAATTATATAGCTGACTTTACAGGTGCTGCTATTTATAGTTGGGAGAGACTAGGAGAGAAATATTGGGAAATGTTTGGTAGAGGATTTTAATAATAAAAAACTGTCCAGTAAAATAATATTTAATTTTACTGGACAGTTTTTTATTAAATGAGAGTAACCCAAAAGGTTACCCTCTATTTTTTAATTATATTTTCTATCTGAAAGAGAGATTATATTTCTAATTTTTTTATTAACAGAATCAGCTTTTAATAATTTCTCAAAAGTAATGTGCATTCTATACTTCCACTGATTCTTATTATCAGAAGGAACATTTATCCTTTCTTTATAATAACTCTTACGTCTTATAGCTTCGTCAATAGCAAACCAATCCTGTATAGGTATTACAATTAATAATGAATTAGAATCAGCACAGCGTTTTACTATATCATAAGCAACATAGCCATCTAAAGTTTGACTTCTCTTGTCTTTATACTTTAATATATCCCAATAATAAAAGTCAGTATTTTCATTGTTTTCTTCCCACCACACTCTTAAAGGTGACATATCATGAGTAGAAGTTGTAGCTACAGAAAAATAAGGGAAGTTATTAGTATCTCCAATCCTTACACCGTTTTGTTTAGGCATTCTTTCTATCTCTAAAGATAAAAGTCCCATTTCACTGATTACTGTAGGAACTATACTTGGTATCATACCTAAATCTTCCACACAAGCTAACATACTTGTGGCATTTATGATAGTTGGTAATTTTTTCATGACATTCACATACCAGAAATCATTATTTCTAACATAAAAATAATCGTTATATAAATTATTGAACTTTTCTTTTTGTTCTTCACTTAATTTAGAGTAGGCAAATGTTTTATGAGCTAATATTCTAGGGTGAAAATTTCCATTCTCCTCTACGAAAAGCACATCTGTAAAAATAGATATTAGTATTTTCTTAACATCTGAGTATTGTTCTATATATTTATTTTTTTTAAGTTTACTAATAGTGTTAAATATTTCCTTAAAATGGTAGGTGTCATTCTCCTCTTTATTAAAATAAATATATTTCACATAATTTAAACGCTTTTCAGTGAATTTATTTTGTAACATCTCTTCTGTAATATAAGGAGAGGTGAAACCTGGTAATTCAACATCAAAACCCAATTCTAAGAGCTCTTCTTTACTATAAGAAAGAGCAGGAGAAAAATATCCTAATAGTCCATTTTTAGAAGTTATTGGTATTTCCCATATTCTAAAAAATCCTAGAAGGTGATCTATCCTATACGCATCAAAATACATTTCTAAGTGCTTAAATCTAAGTACCCACCATTTGTAATTTTGTTTTTCCATAGCTTCCCAATTATAAGCTGGGAAACCCCAATTTTGCCCATCTTCTGCAAAATCATCAGGTGGAGCACCTATTTGAGTATCGGTTCTGAATAGTTCAGGTTGTTGCCATACATCTACACTATGCCTATCAACTCCAATTTGTATATCTCCCTTAAGTATAATGCCTTGTGCTCTAGCATATTCACTAGCTTCTGCTAATTGAATGTGAAGGTGATATTGGATGAATATATGCAACATTACTTCATTATTGAATTTAGCATTGTTAAGAGCTAATTTTCTTAATTTAGTAAGGCTTAAAATATTGTATTCACCCCAATTTTCAAAGTTATTATCTTTATACTGTTCACGTAAAGCACAATAGTAAGAGTAGGGTTCTAACCATGATTTATTTTTCTTAAACCATTGGATAAACTCTTTAGTTTCTATAGTTTTGTTAACTTCTTGTGTAAAAATAGTTCTTAGATATGACCATTTTAGTTGATCTACAGCTTCGTAATCAACCTCAGAACGTAAATTAACTTCTTTAGCTTTGTTTTTAAAAGAGTTATATAATGTAGTATCGTTAATGATACCTATTTTCTCTACATCTATATACATAGGATGAAGCGCTATAGATGAAATAGGACTATAAGGATAAGAATCTTTCCATGAATGATTTTTTGTAGTGTCATTTATAGGAAGAATTTGTATGATGCGTTGGTTTGTTTTTACAGCCCAATCTATAGCTAACTTTAAATCTGAAAAATCACCTATACCATAACTATTATCCGATTTCATAGAAAAAATAGGTAGGGCGAAGCCTGCTAATTTAATTTTAGAACAATTAAATTTAGGTTCATAGGCAGATATAATAATATTATTTACAAGTAACTTATTGTCTATAATTCGATTTTCCCCTACCTCAAAATATGTTTTATCATTATTTGATTTTATGATGAATTTATATTCAATAGTTGAAGTTTCGTCGAACATAGGAACAGAAAAACGCCACATAGGAAATTCTGCTTTTTGTAATACGATAGCTTTATCTAAGTTCCAATTTCCTAAAGCATTACAGTTTCCTGTTATAGCAATACTTTGTCCTCCACTAACAAAGGGAGCATATACTTCAAATGTTACGTGCCCATAAGTATTGTTTTCAAGGTTTAAGTCTCTATTTTTGTTAAATATATTAATAAAAGGAGTGATGCATAAAGGTGAATATTCGGTCTCATCTCTCCAAGAATCAATAATAGTTAAATTATTATTAAAGCTAGATAAATTAATAGAGTGAATTTGGCCAGCTTCTCTACGTTTTATAAAATTAGAAATATCTTGTTTTAATAGTTCGCCTTGTTTGTTAATAACTTCATTAGATACAACAATGTAAAAATAATTTAAAGATAAATTATCATCTTTTATTATATTTGTTTCCCATAAACTATTATTTGAAGAGCGCATTAGATACGCCATATTACCCTGTTGTTTTTTTACAACAAGCATTAAAATTTCATCTTCAGAACAGGAATATTCCAGTCTAAAATTGATTTTTTCTTTTTTCTTTATATAACTCATACTATGATAAGTTTATGGGGACTTCTAAAATTCAATTCTTAAAAGTCTCCTATATTTATATTCTTTTTTTTATATCTTTTATTTTTAAGATAACAAAAATAATAAAAAACTAAAAATAATTGTCTAAGAATGTAATGTTTTGTAAATTTGTGAGGGAAATTTAAAGATAAAAAATAAAATCTCCATATTTAAGCGAAGAAATATAAAAGATGATAAATTCTTTTATGCTTATTATTAATGTGTTATATCTATAATATATAAATTATAGGTTTTTAAAGGTAAATTATAAGATTCTGTAAAAGGAATTTATAAAATTAAAAATATAAATGCGATTAAAAAAAAAACAACTTAAAATAATATTATTTTTATTAATAGTTATAGCAGCTGATGTTACTTTTATTATAGTAAACCCTATAAAAAGAAAACCTGTAGTTGTATTAGATTCAATTCTTGTGCCCTTGAATCATAAAATCAATAATATGATGAGTATTTCAGAGGCTACAACTAGATTTGATAAAAATGTTGATAATTTTTTATCTCGTTGGGATATAAAAGGAGCAACATTTGCAATAATGAAGGATGGAGAGTTACTTTATGCTAAAGGTTATGGATATGCAAATGTTGAAAAAGGTGAGAAAGCAGATGTAAAACATATTTTTAGAATAGCATCAGTTTCAAAACTTATTACAGCTACAGCGATAATGAAACTTCATGAAGATGGAAAATTACAACTTGATGATAAAGTTTTTGGGGAAAATGGAATTTTAAATGATTCTATATTATTGAATATTTCAGATAAAAGAGTTAAATCTATAACTGTTGAACACTTATTAAGACATAGAGCAGGTTTTTCTTTACGTGTGGGTGATCCTATGTTTAACCCTGCTATTGTTGCACGAACTCTTGGAAGGGAATTGCCTATTTATATGGATGATTATGTTGAGTATGCTGCTGAAGGTAGGTTAAGGTCTACCCCTGGAGGAGCAACTTCTTACTCTAATATTGGGTATTTAGTACTTTCTAAAATTATAGAGAAAGTTACAGGTCAAGGTTATGAGGAATATATCCAACAATCTATTTTAAACCCTATAGGTTGTTATGATATGCACATAAGTAGAAATGATGTTTCTAAAAGAATGCCTAATGAGGTTAAGTATTATGAAGTTCACGATGCAGAACCTATATTATCTTATGATGGGACAGGTAGATGGGCTATGAGAAGTGCAGGAGGTAATGATATAGAAGTACTTTATGGAGCTGGTGCATGGGTAAGTTCTTCTGTAGATCTTCTAAAATTTATAACTGCTATTGATAGTAATTGTGGAAATAATACTATTATTTCTAAAGAATCTATTAACCGTATGACACGTAATATAAAAGGGTATTTACCTATAGGTTGGGCAAAAGTTAACGGTAGTAGCGAATGGCAAAGAACAGGTTCTTTATCTGGGTCTAGTGCTTTTATTAAACGTCAAAGTGATGGTTATACGTGGGTATTTGTTACTAATACATCTTCATGGAAAGGCTCTGCATTTACATATTATATAAATAAGGAAATATCTTCATCTATGAAAACAGTTAAGTCGTGGCCTAACCAAGATTTATTTGTAGAACAACCAAACACAACGAAATTTGATTATAAAGCAGTGACTTTATATAATGAATATTGTTGTTTTTAAAATTTAAAAATTAGAAAATTGTAATGAAACAAAGACTGTTATTTTTTATTAAGTATTATATATTTTGGATATTTTTATCTGTTGTATCAAGAATTTTATTTTTGGTATATCAGTGGGAAAATACCGCTAAATTAGAGTTTGTTGATTATTTTAATATTTTTATAAATGGTTTACAACATGATTTATCTTTGGGTGGTTATGTAATGATGTTGGCATCTTTACTTTTGGTAGCTTCTTCTATTGTTAAAGATAAATATATACGTTATTCGTTTAATACGGTAACAATGATTTTGTTAATATCTTTTATAACTATTGGAACTGTCAATTTAGAACTTTTTAAAAGTTGGGGTTTTCATATAGATACATCACCTTTAAAATATTTACTTACACCTAAAGAAATGTTTGCATCTGCTACAGCTTTTCAATTAGTTTTAGCAGGGCTTATTCTAACTTCTTTTGTTTCTGGATTTTATTATCTTTATTCGCGCTTTGTTGTAAAAACTCTAAAATATGATAGAATAAATATAAAGTCTATTTTTATATTTTTATTCTTAGCAGGTGTTATGATTATTCCTGTGCGCGGTGGATTTAATGTAGCACCTATGAATGCTAGTTTTGTATTTTTCCACCCTACAAATATGTATGCAAATCAAGCTGCTGTAAATCCTGTATGGAATTTCTTATATGAGTTGGCGCATATTAAAGATGGTAGTAAAGTGTATAATTTTATGGATGATAATAAAGTTGCATACATAATTGAAGAGGTAAATACAGAAAGGGATAGTTTCCCTATTATCTTAAATACTCAGAATCCTAATATAGTAATGCTACTATTAGAAAGTTTCTCTGCAAAAGCTATAGAGGTATTAGGAGGTAAGCCTGGTGTTACGCCTAATCTTAATTCTTTAGCTAAAGAGGGGATTTTGTTTAATAATATTTATGCAACTTCCTCTCGTTCAGATAGGGGGTTAGTGGCAGCTATAAGCGGATTACCTGCTAATCCTAATTATGCATTTATAGATAATCCTATAAAGTTAATGCAATATCCATCCTTCCCTAAAGCTATGGAAGAAAAAGGTTATTCAACACGTTTTTATTATGCAGGAGATTTAAATTTTGGGAATTTTAGCTCTTATACATGTATGAATTTCCAAGATGTGGTAACAGAAGATGATTTCTCTGGTGAGGCTATTAAGAATAGGTTTAAATGGGGAGTGCACGATGAATATATGTTTGAACGTCTCTATGAAGATGTTTCTAAAGCTCAACAACCGTTTATGTATATGGCTTTTAATATGAGTAGCCATGAGCCTTTTGCTGTTCCTTTAGAGTCAGAATTTTATGCGAGTGATAGAGAAAGCAAATTTTTAAATTCTATATATTATTCGGATAAATGTATAGGTGAGTTTATTGAAAATTGTAAAAATTCAGGTCTTTGGGATAATACACTTTTTATATTAATGTCTGACCACTCAACGATTAATATAGGCAATCTAGAATCTTATGAAGCGGATGCTTATCATATACCTTTAATCCTTACAGGTGGTGCATTAGCTGTTAGGGATACTGTAATCACAACTATAGGAAGTCAAACAGATATGATAGCTACTGTTTTAGCTCAGTTGGGAGTAGATGCTAGTGGATATAAATATAGCCGTAATTTATTAAGTGAGGGAGCTAAAGATTTTGCTTTTTACTCTTATTCTAATGATGCAGGTGTAGTTTCTAATGAGGGTGTTAGTATATATAATCTTAAGAGTAACGAGTTCATTAAGGGTGAGGATATAGAACAAAATACTTTGCGTTGTAAGGCTTTTATTCAGCAAGTAAGTAATGAGTTTAAGAGGTAGTAATTTATCCTTGTCTTTAAGTAATATATATATTGTAATTTGCTATATTTGTATTGAAGGTAACCTCTAGAACTCCTTTATATTATTTAAAATTATTTATTATGACAAAGAGCTATATAAGATTTGACTGGGCAATGAAGAGTTTGCTTCGCAATAAGGCAAACTTTGGTATACTGGAGGGTTTTTTAACTACTCTTCTAAATGAACGTATAATAATTAAGAACCTTCTTGAAAGCGAAAGCAATCAAGAAACTAGTGATGATAAACAAAATAGAGTAGACTTACTAGCAGAAAATTCTAAAGGTGAACTAATAATAATTGAGGTACAGGGGAATGATGCCTACGAGTACTATTTTCAAAAACTTTTTCTAATATCTAAATTGGTATCAGAATTTATAAATGCAGGTACAAGATGTGGTAATATAAAGAAGATTTATTGTATTAATATACTTTATTTTTCTTTAATTTTAGGAGATGATATAATATATCATGGGAAATCAGAATTTAAAGGTATTCATAATAATGATTTATTAAAGATTACTTCATACCAACAACAGAAATTTAATATAGGATATGAAGACCCTTTATACCCAGAATACTATATATTAAAAATTCATAATTTTAATAAAACTGCCTCAACGCATTTAGAAGAATGGATAAGTTATATTAAGACTGATGATATTTCCGATGCTAGTTCAGCACCAGGATTAGATGAAGTTCGCGAAAAATTTGATTTAGATAAACTTAGTAGAAAAGAATATAGTCGTTATCAAACGCAAGTAATGGACAATTATTCATTTAATAATAATTTTATTTGGCAAATAGAAGAAGCTGATTTTAATGGTTATTTACGAGGTTTAGAAGAGGCTCGTGAAGAATGTTATAAAGAAAGAGTTAAACAAGGTATTGAGCAAGGTCGTAAGGAAAGTTCTTTGATTATTGCTAGAAATTTGAAATCTAAAGGATTTAAGGCTGATGAAATTTCTCAGATTACAGGTTTGTTAATTGATGAGGTAAATAACGCTTAAGAAGTTTATTATGGCGATTACCGTAAACCTCAAGTTTACGGTAATTGCCTATTATTTAAAAAATCTCTAATAATTAGTTTTTAAAATTTTAAAAGCTAACTGTTAGAGATTTTTTAATGGATATATTAAGGAGTAAAATACTTTATAAGATTTGATAAGTGTTACCTATAATTTTAGATGCAGAACCAACGCTAGCAGCGTAATTTGGTTGACCACCACCAATAAATACTTCTATATCGCCCTCTGAAACAGATGTGATACCTGCTTCATCAACAAGTGCTAAATCTTGAGCTGTTAATGTAAATTCTACAACTTTAGATTCTCCTTTCTTTAGGTGAATACGATCAAAGCCTTTTAAAGCACAATTAGGAACACGACTTAATCTATTTTTGTGAATAACGTAAAGCTGAACTACTTCGTCACCATCTCTCTCTCCTGTATTTGTTACTGTAGCAGAAATTTTTACTTTATCACCTGCTGTAATTTCTGAAGGTATAGAGATATTATCATAAGCGAAAGTAGTGTAGCTTAAGCCATAACCGAATGGGAAACGAACATCCCCTTTAAAATATCTGTAAGTACGGTTTTCCATAGAGTAATCTTCAAAATCAGGAAGGTCACTATCACTCTTATAAGTAGTTAAAGGCATACGTCCCGCAGGGTTATAATCACCTGAAAGTACATCACCTATAGCAGTACCACCAGCTTGTCCTCCATACCATGCTTGAAGAATAGCATCAACATTTTCATTTTCCCATTCCATAGAAATTGTAGAACCTGACATATTAACAAAAACTAAAGGTTTACCTGTTTTTTTAAGAGCTTTCATCATTTCAATTTGAACAGGAGGTAAAGATGTTGTAACACGGTCACCGCTTGCAAAACCACCGTAGCCGTCATCACCAGCATCACCAGCTTCACCTTCATAGTCAGCAGAAATACCCCCTACATAAATAATAACATTAGCGCCTCTTACCTGTTTTACAACATCACTAGTAGTTACACCGTCAAGGTTTTTCACATGACCTACACCTTGAACATAAGTGACTTCTGCATCTGGGAAGCTATTTTTAATACCTTCTAGTGCAGTTACTATGTGTGATGGAGTACCAAAATAATTAGATAACATCACTTTTTCGTTATTAGCATTTGGTCCAACAACAGCGATACGTTTAACTTTTTTTCTATCTAAAGGAAGTAGGTTTTTGTTATTTTTTAGAAGAGTCATACTTTTTTGAGCCATCTCGTATGCTATAGTTTTATGTTCGTCACATTCAATAACTTCACGACCTATACTTCCGTAAGGATTTCTTTCTACAGGATCAAACATCCCTAGACGCATACGAATTTCAAATAACCTTTTTACAGATTTATTAATTTGACGTTCTAAAACAGTTCCATTTTCAACAGCTTTTTCTAATAAGTGATATATATTACCACATTCTAAGTCTGTGCCTACTATAATAGCATCAGTAATAGAAGATAGTGCATCTGGGTGTGTTTTGTGGTATTGGAAGAAGTCAGAAATAGCCCAGCAGTCAGTAGTAACATAACCATTAAAACGCCATTGTTCACGAAGTATATCTACCATAAGTTTATCATTACCACAACAAGGAGCACCCTCAAAACGGTTATAAGCACACATAATACCACTAACATTAGCTTCTTCTACAAGTTCCTTAAAAGCAGGTAGGTAAGTGTCCCATAAGTCATATTTAGAAGTTGTAGCATCAAAGCTATGGCGGTTGTGTTCAGGTCCACTGTGAACAGCATAGTGTTTTGCACAAGCAGATGCTTTTAGGTAAAATTCATCATTACCTTCAAGTCCACGAACCATAGCACTACCCATTTTACCAGTAAGGTAAGGGTCTTCACCGTAAGTTTCTTGACCACGTCCCCAACGAGGATCACGGAAGATATTTATATTAGGAGTCCAATAAGTTAAACCTCTATAACGAGTTCCTGTAGTTCCATTTTTTAGGTCTTCATTAAATAGGGCACGTCCTTCGCTAGATGCAGCATCACCTGCTTTACGTAGAGCCTCAGTATCAAATGATGCAGCCATACCTATAGCCTGAGGAAAAACTGTAACCTCTTCTTTTGTACGAGCAACACCATGTAGAGCTTCATTCCACCAATCGTAAGCTACTATTCCTAAACGTTCAATCGCAGGAGCAGTATGTTCCATTTGTTTAGTTTTTTCTTCAAGAGTTAAACGACCAACAAGGTCATTAACACGTACATCTAGTGGTAAATCAGGATTTTGAAAAGGAAACTGATAATTAGTATTTTGCGCATGTGTTGAGAAAGTAAAAGCACAGAATAAAATAAGGGGTAACAGGATTTTTTTCATAAATTTAGTTGTTTAAGTTTTACACTTATTTGTTGTATATTATTTTAATTTTTATTGTAATGTATATATAATCTACAAATTTACAACTAATTTATGATATTTAATAATAATTTTGAATTTAAAACAAAGTTTTAAACATTTATATATTGCTTATAAGAGAAGTTAAATATACTTTTTATCATCTCTATGCGTGAGTTTATCTCTGTGTTATTGGGAGTTAATTCTTGAGCAAGGAGGAATTCGTTTAATGCTTTATCAAGTTCTCCCTTTTCTTGAAACGCTACACCTTTTTTATATAAAACATCTGCTTCACGTATAGCAGAAGAGCTTATATTTAATAAATTAACATCTTTTATATACTCTATAGATTTAATATTTAAAATTTCAGGGTCTAATTCTGATATGCCCTTATAATCGTTTCCTTGTCGAGGATATACATATATTTTTACCATTTTAGCAATGGTTTCATAATCTTTCCAGCGGTTAAAAGCTCTTAAGTTATCTTCACCCATAACTATAGAAAACTCAATATTCGGGTTTTCAGTTGTGATTTTATTAAGTGTATCTATAGTGTACGATGGAGTAGGCATATCGAACTCTATGCGGCTTATTTTAATTTTTTTATCTAGTGATAAGCGTTTTAATTCATTTTCTGTATCTAAAGCTCTTTTTTCTTTAGTTGTTTCTACATTATCTTTTAGTGGATTTTGAGGAGATACAACAAGCCACACTTCATCGGCATAATTTCCTGAAATTATGCTTTCTGCTATGGCTATATGTCCGTAATGTATAGGGTTAAAAGAACCAAAAAATAATGAAACTTTCATAAGTGTAATATTAAATAAAATCCTAATAATTATTTCATTATTAGGATTTTAAATAGTTTTTTTTATTTTAAGAACTCTACAATGATAGACTCTACATCTTCAACCGCCTTTTCTAAAGTGTCATTAATTACCACTTTAGAAAATTTAGGAGCAAAAGAAATTTCATTTTCAGCTTTTGCAACACGTCTTTCTATAGCTTCCATAGTGTCTGTATTGCGAGAAATTAATCTTGAACGTAAAGTTTCAACAGAAGGAGGCATAATAAATATAGAGATAGCATCTTCCTTCAACATTTTCTTAATATTAGTACCACCAATAACGTCAACATCAAAAATCACAATATTTCCTTTTGACCAAATACGATTTAATTCACTTTTTAAAGTTCCGTAGCTAGTACCTTTATAAACCTCTTCGTATTCAATAAATTCATCGTTATCTACACGCGTTTTAAATTCTTCTTCTGTTAGGAAGTAGTAATCTACACCATTTTTTTCTTCTCCTCTAGGGGCACGCGATGTTGCAGAAATAGAGAACTCAAAATTTGTAAACTTTTGTAGTAACTGAGATATTATTGTTGATTTTCCTGAGCCTGATGGAGCAGAGAAAATAATAACTTTATTGTTGTTCATAAAATATTTTGTAGTATGTTGTTGATTATAAAATATTTAAACTTTGTTCTTTGATTTTTTCTAATTCATCTTTCATTCTAACAACGATTTTTTGCATCTCAGAATGATTAGACTTAGAACCTGTAGTATTGATTTCACGTCCTATTTCTTGACAGATAAAACCTAATTTTTTACCAGGGTTTTCTTCTTTAGCGACCTCACGGAAATAGTTAAGGTGATTTTGTAAGCGAACTTTCTCCTCAGTGATATCAAGTTTTTCTATATAGAAAATCATTTCTTGTTCTAGTCTACTAGAGTCGTACTCTATATTTAAAGAATTTAAACCGTCAATAATTCTAGTTTTAACAGTTTCAACCCTTTCACCTTCATATTGAGCCACTTGGTTTTTGTACTCCTCAATTAAAGATATGCGCTCTAATAGGTCTGCTATCATAACTTTACCTTCTTGAGCTCTAAAACTATTGATTGCTACTACAGCTTCATTAACAGTCTCTAAAAGAGTGTTATTTAAGCACTCGTTAGTTTCTAATTTAGTAGACTGCATGACGTCAGGCATCTTTAAGATAGAAGCTACAATGGATTGGTCGTTTAGGTTTAATTCAATATCAGTAGATATAGCTTTAAGTTGTTCAAAATAATATTTAAACATTGTTTTATCTATAGATGTTTCTGATTTAACAGCTTCACTTTCAATATTTACAGAAACTTCAACTTTACCTCTTACAAGAGATTTAGAGATGATGTTTCTAATATCCATTTCAATACTACGGAAAATAGATGGCATTCTTACTGATAAATCCAAACCTTTTCCGTTAAGAGAACGAATCTCTACTATTATTTTTTTGCCGTCTACTTCTTTTGTACCTTTCCCGTAGCCAGTCATTGACATAATACCCATAATATCTTATATATAAAATTAATATATTTTGTTTTTATTTTTCCTCTTATTTTAAAGTAACAATAAAAGGGAACCACAAATGTAACATATATTTTTGAAATTAAGGATATAATGGGTTAAAATAATCTAAAATAGTATGTTAATTTCTTATTTAAGGTCAAGAATTTTAAAATATAAAAATAAAAATATGAAATAAATTTTGTAGTTTATATTTTTTTTCATACATTTGCAGTCGAAACAGAGAAATTTTGTTTCTAAATGGTTCCGTAGCTCAGCTGGATAGAGCATCAGATTTCTAATCTGACGGTCACAGGTTCGAATCCTGTCGGGATCACAAAAACGCTAATAATTCAGATATGAGTTGTTAGCGTTTTTTTTATTAATATATAAATCTAGAATATATAATATTTCTTAATAATATATTTTATTCGGTTTTTTTAACTATTAAAAAGTAACTAATACGGGTGTTAAATATTATATTTTATAGAAAAGTACTTGATAATTAAAGAATTTTTATTACATTTGCCCCCGATAAAGTCAAGGAAAAATAAGTGATAGAATAAACCCAGAATATTCATTCTTAGGCTATCCGGGAAATGAAGCCATCCTTTTTTAGTCACTATATGTAATCCTTGGAAAAGTAATCTTAAAATACGAATTTGGCTGAGGAAGAAAGATTTAAGATATAAAGGGCTGTATATAAAGAAAAATATTCTTTGCAAACATTCCAAAGTATGGAATCAGTAAAATCATTTCATTAAAGATAAAGTAGTTATCAGTAAATGATGTCATTAGCCTAAAATAATCACTCGAAATATTGATTATTAAAAAAACAAACACTGACAGATAAGAATTTAATACTTACCTATAAGTAAAGGGGACTTCTAGAACTCCCTTAACAATAAATTCATTAAAATAACTTTTTAATTATGAACAAAACACCTTACATTTTATTAGCAGCGGCGCTTTTCTCAGCGTGCTCAATTAATGAAGCGTTAGATATTACAGAAGGTGAGGGTCGTATGGATTTCTCAGTGCAGGTCAACAGCGAAGTTGAATCTGCTACTACGACTCGTACAGAAAGTGATACCTACACTATTTCAGCTGATTTAGTTCCTACAACAAGTGAATTAAAATTAGAAATCTATGAAAAAAACTCATATTCAGATAGTGAAATAACTTATGAACTTTATAAGGAATATGCTAGCGTTGATGATTATGATACTCCTGCTATGCCAGCTGGTAACTATATAGCAGTGGTAATAAACGGAGGAGATATAAATGAAGAAAGCGAAACAAATGCTGTTTTTGCTGATTCAGTAGATTTTACTATAACTTCTATAGAAGAGGTTGGTAGTACAACATTATCTGCAACATTACAAAACTCTATCATTAAACTTGAAGTTACAGACGACTTTAATAACTATTTCGCAGGTGGTGCAACCCTAAAACTTACAACAGATGCAGGTAGCGAATTAGAACTTAATTTCCCTCTTGATGCTGATGCAGCAGAAAAAATCCTATTCGTAACTCCAGGTACAAAACTTTATCTTGAAGGTTCAGCTGTAAAACAAGATCCAGGAACAGGTACAGCTCCTACAGTTACATTTACTAAAAACCAAGTAGGTACTGCTGTACAAGGTGCTATGAATAGCGTATTAGTAGATGCTTCTGAAACAGGTGGTGCTACTATCACAATAACTATTAATGATACAATAACAACTGTAAGCACAACAACAGTAGATGTGAATAGCGGTAACGTAACTACTGAAACAGAGGTTTAAAAATAAACAACAAAAATGATGAAACTACAAATTAGTAAATTTATAGCTGCCTCTATGGTAGTAATTGCAGCTTTCACGGTGAGCTGTGGGATAGATGATGCAAATTTTAACCATCCTGATAATAGCGTTGATTCTAATGGTGATGTTACCGAAGAAACAGGTACAGGCTACTTGACATTCAGCTCTTTAGCTGTAACAGTTAATGCTGAAAGTGAAGATTTTAACACAAAAGCTACAGATAATACTATAGATACAGGTGATTATATCGTAGATATAGTAAACGAAGATTCAGATAGCGAACAAGAGCCTATCTCTATGACTTATAACGAAATCATGGCTCTTAATGACAAAATAGAATTAGCAGTAGGTCAATATACTCTTAAAGCAAAATCTTATAGTGATGAGCTTGCATCATTAGGATGGGACCAACCAGAGTATGCATCTAAAGAATATAGCTTTACAATTACTGAAGGTGAAACTAGTGAGTTTGCAGATGATGTAATTTGTACTTTAGCTAATATTAAAGCTACTGTTAAACTTTCTGACGAGTTATTAGCAAAATTCAAAAGTGAAAACTTAGAAGAAACTGACACTCCTTTAACTGTAACTCTACAACTTGGTGATGTAACAGCTACTTATTCTCTTAATGAAGCAGGTGAGTTAGTAGGTGAAGCAGGTGATGTGGTATATTTTGCTCCACAAG
Organism: Rikenellaceae bacterium; assembly: GCA_044433415.1. Taxonomy (GTDB): domain Bacteria; phylum Bacteroidota; class Bacteroidia; order Bacteroidales; family Rikenellaceae; genus JAWXTP01. The sequence continues at coordinate 23,911 of JAWXTP010000004.1, read as the reverse complement.
ATGATAATGATACTATCGTTATGACTCTTAGCGGTATGTATAATACAGCAGCTGATGGTGATGAAGCAAAATATGTAGCAGTAGAATGGTCACAAGAGATTGCAGGTGTTGCAGCAGGTCAATATCGTAATATTACAATAAACTTAGCTTCTACAGGAACAGGTAGTTCAGAAATAGAAGTTTCTGTGGTATCTACATTAAGTAATAATGTAGTTGATGTTGATATTATGAATGGTAGCTTCTTTGAAAATGGAGAAGATGCTCTAGATTTAGATGGTGATAACTCAGGTGAAGATACTGACGAAACTCCAGATGATGACGCGACATTAACAGGTGGCCTAGCAATTGTTTGGGACGGAGGAGATTTATCTGTAAGACATACTATTTCATCAAGTTCGACTTTATCAGTGGTTATCAATATAACTTCAGAGACAGGTATCGACTCTTTATCTTTACAAATTAATAGTGATGTGTTAACAGAAGATATGCTTAGTGAAATGAGTTTATCTCAAAATATGGACCTTGTAAATCCTGAAACAGATAATATGGCATCAGCCTTAGGTGAACTAGGTTTCCCTACAGGTGATGCTATTGAAGGTCAAACAAGTTTAACCATTGATATAACTGAGTTTATGCCTGCTTTAGCAGGGATTGCTAACTCTGGTGATGAGACAGACTTTGTTATCACAGTTGGAGATGCTTCTGGTACTAATACAGAAACAATAATGTTAATAGTTGAGTAATAATAAATATGAAAAAGATAATAATTTTTGCATCACTTGCTCTCTTTACAGCAGCATGTAGTGATGCTCTAGTCGATAATCAAGACTACAACTACTCTGAAAATGAGGGTGGTGTTTCAATTGCGATTGAAACAAAAGTAGAAACAAAAGCTGGATCTAATATTTCAGGAAGTACAGACGAATTACTAGAAAATAGTATTTTAAAAATATATGACAATAGCGGATCGCTTATTCGTAACTACGAGCCTGCTACAGATTCGCCTGAGACTGTATACCTTGTATCGGGAGATTATAACTTAACATTGGATTTTGGTTCAGGTTTAGTTATGTCTAGTGACAGAAGTGACCTTACTTATAGTGGTGAAGCTGATTTTACAATTACAGCAGGTAGCACTACAGCAGTAGGTGTTACATGTAACGTAGAAAACACAGTAGTAACAATCGACTTTGATGAAACTACTCTTAATAAATACCTTAATGAGGGTTATAAAGTTACTTTAGTAGCAGCAAGTAGTATTACTGATGAAATGCTTTCTGATTCTTACACTGATAAATTAACTTTCACAGAAGATGGTTCAGGTTATTTCATTTTACCAGAGGATGTTAAAACTGTAGCTTGGAGATTTGATGGAGTAAAATCAAGTAATGGAGTAGAAATTTCTGTAAGTGGAGTTGTTAATAATGCAAATGCTGGTGAAGAAAATATCCTTTCATTTATGTATGATGAAGATGAGCAAGGTTTAGGTTTTATGGGTGATATCATTGTTGACTTAACAACTGAAGAGTTTAATGATGATTTTGATTTCTCTTATGAAGAGGAAGATGTGTCAGTTGAGCCTTCTATTGAGGAAGATGGATTTGATTCAGAGGACGGTGAACTTTTAGTAGAAGACGACACAGAGTTTTCTTACAATATTGCTTCAGATACATATTTAACAGATATTGATGTTTTAGTTAATGGCGAAATCGTATCTCCACTTAAAGATGGTGAACTTCAAGATGTAGAAGGTGCAACATTTACACCAACAGAAGAATCATTAACAAAAGCTAGTGTTGGATACAAAAGCGGTGTGTTAACAATTCAAGGTTCAATATTCAGCAAATTCGAAGAAGCTGGTGAGCACACTATAGAGATTAATGTTACTGATGAAAATAGTACAACTATTACAAAAACATTAACTGCTACAACAACAGAAGAAGTTGTGATAGTAGATGCAATAAATAGCGTTACAACAGACTTATGGAGTAATGCAGCAACATTTACAGCGACGATAGCAAATAGTGATTATCAAACAGCAGTAATGCAAGTTCGTGAAGAAGGAACAACAGATTGGCAAGAGGCTAGTTTAACGAAAAGTGGTGATAGTTACACAGCAACTGTAGGAACTGCATGGACTTCATATACAAATGATGCAGGTCTTACTTATTACACCCCTACAGGAGGTATTTGGGCTGGTACAACTTATGAATGTCAATTAGTAGTAGATGGCGTAGTTGTTGCTTCTACAGAATTTGGAAGTGCTAATAATGGAGTACAAGCTATTCCTGATGGTGATATGGATGATTCTTCTATAGCATGTTATGGAACAGGTAACTCAGGTTCAACATGGGATAGTGGTAACTTTAAATTTATTTCGACGTATACCTTATGTTCACAAACAACATTAGGTTCTGCAACATGTGCAAAATTAGGAACAAAGACAGTTATGAGTGTTATAGCAGCAGGAAATGTATTTTATGGAAGTTTTAAATATTCGTCATTTACAGGTACTGTGTCATTTGGAAGAGCATTTACTTGGACTTCTCGACCACGTAGTTTAAAAGTAAAATATGCAGCATCGTTAGCATCAGGTTCAATAACTTCTCCAAGTGGTGATACTTATAGTCAGGATCGTGGTAGAATCTTTTTAGCGATAGTAGACTGGGACTCTCAACATGCAACTGCATCTGGTACTGGTGACCCTTCAGGAGTATGGGATCCGACAACGCAAACAAGTACTGACGAAGGTAAAATCATTGGATACGCTTCGTTGTTTATTGACGAGTCAACAACAGTTACTGAGTTACATGATTTAGAATTACCTATCTACTATTATGATACAGAAACTAAGCCATCAGGTAACTATACAATTGTTATCTCATGTGCTTCAAGTGCTTATGGAGATTATAAGATAGGTGTTAGTGGTAGTACACTTTATGTAGATGACTTCGAATTCGGTTATTAGAATGAAATTCTAGAAAATTTTATAAGCGTGATAAAATTAGAAAAAATAAAAACTATGATACTCCTCTCGGCTAGTGTACTCTTCTGTGGGCACACTTTTGCCGCAGAGGAGTCTCTGTCTTGTATTGGGGGCAATAAAGAACAGGTCAGCAAAGATTCTGTTTCTTTTGTAACAAGTAAATTAGAGGAGCAAATACAAAAAGACACCTTAATTTCTGAAACTGATAATTCACTTAATGAATTAGGGCGTAAGGAGTTTTTGAAAAACCGTGGCCTGGTAGAAATGTCAACCAAGTTTGTACCTAAGGGGCAATGGATAGTAGGTGCTACAGGCTCATACTCTACTCATGACAATGATGAATACAGTTTGTTTATTGTTGATGGAATTAATTCACAAGGTTATTCAGTTAATATCTCCCCTACGGTAGCTTACGTATTTAAGGAGAATCTAGCGGCAGGATTAAGATTTAATTACAGCCGTTCATTGTTGCGTATAGATGATGCAAATCTAACTATAGGTGGTGATGATGGTACTGAGATTGTGGTTAATGATTTTTATGCATTAGAACATTCTTATACAGCTTCTGCTATAGTAAGGCAATATGTACCTTTAGGACGTGCTAAACGCTTTGCTTTCTTTGTAGATGGAGAACTTGAAGGGGGTGGTTTTCAGTCAAAATTTGCTAATGACGAGCCCGTGCATGGTACCTTTTCAAGAGGTTACTCTTTAGGTATTGGACTCTCACCTGGGATTGCAGCTTTTGCGACTAATAATGTAGCTATAGAGGTGACAGTAGGAATGTTAGGAGCTAATTTTATACATATGGATCAAGCTCATAATCAAGTTTATGCAGGAGAGCTTAATTATTCTAGTTTGAATTTCAAAATCAACCTTTTGACTATAGGTCTAGGATTTTCAATATATTTATAAGGAGGGGAAATTATGAAAAAAATATTTTTAGTAGTAGTTTCGTTGCTTTTATGTGTTGGCACTGTGAGTGCTAAGGCAGATGAAAATATAAGTAAAATTACAACAGATACTACAACAGTAAAAGAAGATAAAAATCAACTTACTCCTATTCAAGAGAGAAGAGTTGATCGTGAAATTAATAAAAAGAAATTTATGCTAAAAGGTGAATATATGCTTGGAGCAACAGCCTCATATAATAGCCTAAACAGCACAAATGCAGAATATCTTACACTTATTACAAATATGAATGTGGAAGGTTCTATTACTTCAATAAAACCTTTTGCAGCTTATGTTTATCGTGATAATCGCGCAGTAGGTGTACGCTTTGGTTATACTAAATATTCGGGAGTAGTTGAATCTACAACACTAGATCTAGGTGAGAGTAATGATATGACCTTCGATGCGCCATATTTAAAAATATCAAGTGACAATTATACTTATGCTATATTTCACCGTGCTTATGCACCGCTTGATGATAGGGGTAATTTTGGACTTTTTGCAGAGGTTGAACTGTACACTACTCAGGGTATTAGTTCGTTCGCGTATGAAAGTAATGATGCTATTACAGTAATACATAATGATAGTCAAAGTTATGGTTTAAGTTTCAACCCTGGTATTTCTGCTTTTCTTTTAAACAATGTTTGTGCTTCTTTATCGTTTCAATTTGGGGGGCTAAGTTATACAAATATAAAACAATATAATAATAATTTAGAGCTAGTGGGTGAACGTGATTCTTCAAAGATGCGTTTTATGTTTAATGTACTTGCTATAAATTTTGGTATAACAGTCCATTTGTGGAAATAAAAATATAAAATTGTTATGAAGGGAATTTTTTCTAAATACATATCACGATTAATGATACTTGGTGTGATTTTACTATCATCATCGTGTATCAAAAATGATATTCCATATCCTGTAATTGAATTAGAGATACAGAATGTTAAAGGTGATGGTTTTACTTTAAAATCAATAGATACTAAAAACTATGTTGCAACGATAGAGTTGGATGAAACAACAGATATACGTAATGTTGTTATTTCTAGTGTAGAATATACTGCTGGTGCAAAACTTACTAGTAGTGTTGTAGGTACGTTTGATATGAGAACACCTATTTCTACAACTCTTTATTTGTATCAATACTATAATTGGACGATAGAGGCTGAGCAGACTATTTCTCGTGAATTTAAGGTTGCAGGTCAGATAGGTGAGGAACGTATAGATGTTACTCAGTGTACTGTAGAAGTTGACGTAAACGAGGAGACTACAGACCTTTCGGATGTTACAATAACCTCAATGAAGCTAGGACCAGATGATATTACAACTTATAGCCCTGCACTTGAGGATTTGACAAATACAAGTTTTGAAACTGTAAGACGTGTAGTAGTGACAGCTCATGACCGCTCAGAGACATGGAGTATTTATGTAAATCTTGTAGAAGCGGCTGTAAGCCTTACAACTGATGCTTGGGGAACTATTGCATGGTTGAATGCTTCAGGAGATACTACAGACCCTGATCAGTGTTATTTTGCATACCGTAAATCGGGAGATAGTAACTGGGTTAATGTTGCTGCAACATCAGTAAGTAATGGAGTTTTCTCTACTAAAGTTACTGGTCTTTCGCCAAGTACTGATTATAAGTTTATAGCTTATGCTGGAGGTAATGAATCAACAGAGGTGACAGAAACTACAGAGAGTACTCCAGCTCTTACAGGCGGCGGTTTTGACAATTGGCAACAGATAGGTAACCCATGGTATGCTTATGGAGAGGGTGAACAAGAGTATTGGGGTACAGGAAATAAAGGTGCTGCACTACTTAATCCTAACTCAAATGTTACATTACCTAGCACTGACACAGCACCAGGTAGTACAGGGGAGTATTCAGCAGCCTTGTCATCAAGTACTGTGATGGGAGTATTTGCTGCAGGTAATATTTTTACTGGATATTTCATTAAAGCATCAGGTGTAAATGGTATTATTGCTTTTGGACGACCATATACACAACGACCGTTAGCATTGAAAGGATGGGCTAAATACACACAAGGTGTAGTTACTCATTCAAAACTTGATGATGTTGCAGTTGGAGATAATGATAGGGGTATAATCTATATAGCTTTAGGAACATGGGATGCTGAGACTTACGGTTATGACAGCACAGGAGAGTTGTTCGGTGATTCAACAACTCCAATAGTTGTTGATACTCGTGATAAAAACACATTCTTTGATTCTACAAGTTCAGATATTATTGCTTATGGGGAATTAATATTTGATGGAACTCAGGATTGGGATGACTTTGAGATAGAGTTAACATATAGAGATTTGGTAAACTCTAGCGGTACTATTATTGAAAATTCGTATAGCAGGGTTCCAACTCATATAGTTATAGTTTGTACAAGTTCAATATATGGAGATTATTTTACAGGTAGCACTAGTTCTAAGTTGTTAATTGATGATTTTGAGTTAGTATACGAATAAAAAGCAGGATATAACACAAAGGAGTCTAAAAATAGAGTGAATTCGATTTTTAGGCTCCTTTTAAATTTCCAAGAAATGAAAAAAAATATAATGTGGGTTATAAACCTGATTAAAGGTTATCGTTTATACATTCTCTTAAATATTGTGTTAGGGGTCTTAGCGGTAGGTTTATCATTACTTTTTATATATTTATCTAAATTATTAGTTGATAGGGCAGTCGCTAAAGAACTTCAAGACGGTATAATGTTACCAATTATTCAAATTAGCGGTGTAATTATTTTTCAACAAGCATGTAATTTTCTTAGGGGGAGTATTAATACTCGTTCGACAACAAAAATGATGAATTCTCTTCGAGAAAAACTTTTTCGTAGGGTGATGCTAAGTAAATGGAACGGAAAAGAAAAATTTCATACAGGAGATATAACTACTAGGTTTGATGTCGATGTTAGAAAAGTGAGTAGCACAATCTGTGAAACGTTACCTATGATAGTAGTAACGATTACAGAGTTTTTCTTCTCGTTCTTTTTTATGTTGACTCTAAATAATTACTTAGCCTGGATATTGTTTATTATTATGCCTATTTGCTTCCTGCTAAGCAAGAAGTATATATTCAAAATAAGAAAGTTGACACACTCAATGCGCGCTGTTGATAGTAGTATACAGTCACATATTCAAGAACAAGTACAGTCACGAGGGATTATAAATGCAATGGGAAATACTAAGTATTCTATAGCGTCGCTTTGTGCTTTTTCGAATGATTTGTTTAATAAAACTATGAATCGCACAAATTATACATTATACTCTAGCACTGTAGTGAGGCTCGGGTTTGCATCAGGCTATTTAACCGCCTTTTTCTGGGGTGTTAATGGTCTAAGTAGTGGAGCGGTAACGTTTGGGGTTATGACGGCATTTCTTCAACTTGTAGCTAAGATTCAAACCCCTATTGTTGAAGTAAGTTCTCAGGTCTCAGTTTTAGCACAAACCATGACTTCTATAGATAGACTTATAGAAATAGAATCTTTAGAGATGGAAAAACAGGGAGAGCCTAAAATAATTGAAGGTTCGGTTGGATTGAAGTTAAAAGATGTTACTTTTAGCTATGGTAAGAAAGCTGTGCTTTCTAATTTTGAATATGATTTTGAGCCTAATAAGCTACATATAATAATTGGAGAGACGGGTAGTGGAAAAAGTACTATGCTTAAATTGATTCTTGGTTTTATATTACCAGAATCAGGAAATGTAGAGTTGTATAATAGTAGTAAAAGAGTGGCATGTACACCATTGTCAAGAATAAATTTTGTGTATGTGCCGCAAGGTAATACATTAATAAGTGGGACGATAAGAGAAAATTTGTTATTAGGTAACATATCAGCAAGTGATGACGATATTAAAGAAGTGTTGCATCTAGCTGTGGCAGATTTTGTCTATCACCTTCCTGAAGGTCTTGATACAGTTTGTGGAGAGCGAGGGGCAGGTATAAGTGAGGGTGAGGCACAGCGTATAGCTATAGCGCGCGGATTATTACATAAGGGTAGTATATTGCTATTAGATGAGCCAACTTCAGCATTAGATAGTGAGACAGAGCGTTTGTTAATTCAACGTCTTTCAGATTATGCTAAAAATCGAACCATGATAATGGTTACACATAGAAAAAGGGCAGGAGATTTATGTAGCTCAGTGGTGAAGTTGACAAAGATAAGATAGTTTTAAAGATTTGGTATAGATTGTGTTAAGTGATATGATTTTAACTGGTATAATTATGTTTAAATCATTAACTTTTATTGTATTAGCGGTACTTGTAGTAGGGGTTGTAGTCGCTGATAAAGCATGTTGTTCGTCTCGGAAAACAAAAATCAATAGAACTACAGTTGCAAAACTTGATATTAATCGATATTTGGGTCTTTGGTATGAGATAGCACGCTTTGATAATCGATTTGAGAGGGATTTAACGCATGTAACGGCATTTTACTCCCTAAACTCCAAAGGGGGAATTAAAGTGGAGAATAAGGGCTATAATACTGTGTTGAAAGAATGGACTACAGCAGTGGGTCGTGCCAAAAGAACTAAGCAGGTAGGGCGATTAAGGGTGTCTTTTTTTTGGATATTCTTTTCTGATTACAATATTTTGGCACTTGGAGATACTGGTGTTGAAGGACAGCCTTATGAATGGGCGTTGGTGGGAAGTAAAAGTAGTGCTTATTTGTGGATTTTAGCCCGAAAGTCTAAACTTGATAATGACACCCTAAAGCATATTGAAGATATAGCAATTTCAAGAGGTTATGATGTTCAAAACTTTCTATAGGGAACTTCTAAAAACTGGATTTTAACGTTTTATATGCAGAATAAAACCAGTTTATAGAGCTACCCTTATGTTTTATTGTTCACAAAAAATTACTAAAGGTTCATAAGCAGGTACTTTGTTCTCCTTGCAATAAGAAACATTAGCTATTTTCTTTCCTCTCCATTCTCCTAAATTGTGGTTGCCTGTATGGATATGACCACAGAAAATATAGCCTATATTTTTATCTTTTAGCGCTTCTGTCAGTTCTTTATTACCAAGGTCCTCACTTTCATCACCTAACATTCCACAATTATTTACACCATAGGGAGCGGAGTGACATATTAAGAAATCTAACTTATCAGGTATCCTATTAAAAATTTCTGTTAACTCCGCACTAGTTTTACTGAAACCATAATTATTAATAGCAGGTCGAGTGTTAGGTGAGCCATAGAAGGTATAACCGTCAATTTCTACTCCGCTGTTATTTAGATAAATATGCTTATCTGTAGTTATGGGTGTATGTTCTAAAAAACAGTAATCATGATTACCTGCAATGGTAATTACTTTACGTGCAGGAAGGGCTTCAACCCAAGGCAAATATTTTTCATTATACCACTTCCATTGACCTTCAACATCTTTGGTGTGTTCATCAGCAGTTATATCACCTGCTATACATATTACGTCAGCTTCTGGTAATTGAGGCAGATATCCGTGTAAATCTGAAATTGCTACTATTTTCATTATCTTATATTTTATAATTTAGAAAACACAGTTTTTAGAAGTTCCCTATAAACACTTTTTAATATACACAACTGTTTGTTCAGCTTGTTGTTTATATCCTGTTGGTGAGAAATGCACATTATGCGGAGTCTGATTATTAGGATTGTCTTTAGTTAGTGTATATTGGTCGTCAATAAGTATCTCAGGGAACTCTTTTAACACCTCATAAGCAATGTCGTTATATAATTTATCATCACCCATATCACGTCTAGGAGTTACTTCACTAGGAACAAACGAAGTCATAGCCCAAACTATTTTAGCATCTGTGTTATCTTTTAAATATTGTAATATCGCACGTAAGTTTTCTTTATATTTTGCTGGTGGAACATCTTGCTGGTTTGGACCCATAGTATATTTCAAATCATGTAGACCAAAGTTAACGTGAATCACATCCCATTTAATATTTCCTAGCCAGAATTTAATATTCTCTAATCCAAACTTGGTGCTTCCTGCATTACAAGGCACACGGTACACATTAGCATCATTTGTTAATATTTCTCTTACAAAAGGAGTATAACCTATAGATATAGAGTTGCCTATAATTAACACATTTGGCAAACTAGGGTTAGCTTCAACAAAATTAAACGCTTTACCTATAAATGTTTTACCTATTAATGTTTTCCATTCTTCTCTATTGTTATAGTAATTTAAAGACACAGTATTTGAAGATGTACAAGTTAAGTAAGCAGTATCACATTGATTTTTCTTTCCTGTAGCAATTACTTGAACTTTAACGTTAGCGTTTCCTTTAACCTCTATTATATCATACTCGTCATATTTTTTCAGTTCACCGACACCGCTCACTATAGAGTATTCTAGATTCAGGTTTTTGTACTTACCATTCATCTCGGTATCTAATATCGTCAACATAACATCAGCTTCGATTTCTACATGTTTAAGCTCAAAAGATTTAATCTTAAACTCTTTTGCTCCACAGAACGCTGTAGATACAACACATATTAAACTTAAGAAAGTTAATAAAAATAGTCTTTTTTTCATTTTATAAAGTTTTTGAATATAAATTATACTTTAATAGAACTTAGATTCTATCAGTAGATTCTCTCAATTGCATCTTAGCATCTAGCACTATGGAGCGCACAGGAGAGCCAGGGTCTTTAATCTTCTCCATAATAAGTTTTGCAGCTTCATTACCCATCTGTATTAATGGAGGTTCAACTGTTGTTAACCTAGGGTGTACTATCGTGGATAATACCGTACCTGAGAAACTAGCAATCGCCACATCCTGAGGCATGCTAACCCCTAAATCACGTAACTTATTCATAGCTCCAATAGCTACAGTATCTGTAAAAGCAAAGATAGCATCAAACTCTACACCTCTTCTATATAATTCCTCTATAGCTGTTGCTCCATCCTCAATATGTAGTCCACTAGTTACAATCAGGTTTTTGTCATAATCGAGTTTAGACTTAACAAGAGCATCACGATAACCCTTTGTCCTCTCTATAGAATTATACACATAATCAGGGCCTTGGATATGCGCTATACGCTTACAGCCCTTGCGGATAAGGTGTTCTATAAGGAAGAAGGTTTTTATGTAATCGCCTACTATAACCTGAGAAACATCCATATCATGAGGTATACGGTCATAGAATACCATAGGCATACCAGCATTTTGAAGTCTTAAAAATTCGTCTTTATTTTTTTTGTAATTACTCAAACATACTATTATACCATCAACCATGAAATGCTCCATTACAGAAAGGTTCTCGCGTTCACGTTCCCACGACTCACCCGATTCTGCAATAATAACTTTGATTCCTTGTTTATAAAGCACCTCCTGAATGCCGTTGATAACCTTAGAAGCAAAAGGCGTAACAGTCTCAGGTACTAATACTCCCACGGTATTAGTACGTCCATATTTAAGGTTTGTTGCTACAGGATTTGGCCTATAACCTAAAATCCTTGCGGCCTCTTGCACTCTCTTTTTTGTTTCTATGCGTATATTTTTATCATCTGTCAGTGCACGAGACACTGTTGAAACAGATATAGTTAAATACTCCGCAATATCTTTAATTGTTACTCTCCTCATAGTTATTAGTTCTTATTTGATACAAATATAGTGTTTTTTTATTAAAAATTATAGTTATTGGAAACGATTGCAGATTTTGCAAACGATTGCAGGAACGTTTGCAGAAAATAAATCGTAAAAAAGTGTTGCATCATCTTTGTTAGAATATAAATTTGTAATAGATAATAACAAAAACAATATATTATGAAAACAAAATCATTAAACCTAGGTTACAATAAACAACAAATTACGTCAGGTATATTACACTTTGGAGTTGGCAACTTCCACCGTGCACACCTTCAATGTTACACAAATCAACTTTTAAGCAAAGAATCTCAATCATCATGGGGTATTTGTGGAGCAATGTTAATGCCACAAGACGAAAAGTTATATAAGGTATTAAAAGAGCAGGATAACATGTACTCTCTTACAGTTTGTGGAAGAGATGGCAAAAACGAAACTCAATTTATAGGTTCTTTAGTAGAGCTTTTTTGGAGTGGAGACAACTCAGAAGCTATCATCAATAAAGTTGCTGATAAAGATATACGCATCATCACTTTAACAATTACAGAAGGAGGCTACAACACAGATAAAAGCACAGGTGAGTTTATCTTTGACAATGAGATGATACAACACGACCTAGCAAATACACAAACTCCTAAAACAGTATTTGGATTTGTAGCTGAAGGTCTTCGCCGTCGTAAAGCTGCTGGTAATGGTGCTGTTACTATTCTTTCTTGTGATAACCTACAACACAATGGTAACACTTGTAAAAGAGTCTTCACAGCTTTCATAGAAAAACAAGATGCTGAACTTGGCGCATGGGTTAAAGAAAATGTAACTTTCCCTAACTCTATGGTAGATAGAATTACTCCTGCAACAACACCTGACGACATCGAAAGAATAAACAAAACATTAGACGTTTTTGATGGCGCTCCTGTTTACTGCGAAGATTATATACAATGGGTAGTAGAAGACAACTTTATCGCTGGTCGCCCTGCATGGGAAGAGGTTGGTGTTGAGTTCACTGACGATGTTACTCCTTTCGAGAATATGAAACTTAGCCTACTAAATGCTTCTCACACGCTACTTTCTTACCCATCTATGCTTAGCGGTTTCAGAAAAGTAGATGCAGCAATGAAAGATGATCGTATCATTAAGTTTGTAAGAACATTTATGGATAAAGACGTTACTCCTTATGTTCCTGCTCCTAAAAATACAGATCTTGAACTTTACAAACAAACACTTATAGAACGTTTCGCAAACAGCTCGGTAAGCGATCAAATCGCTAGACTTTGTGGCGATGGAGCTTCAAAATTCCCTGTTTACGTGATGCCTATAGCCGCTCAAATGGTAAAAAACAATGACGATATGGTACGTGTAGCTTACCTAATTGCTGCTTACCGTCATTACTTAAAATACCAAAAAGATGACAAAGGCGAAAGTTTCACTCTTTTTGAACCTTGGTTAACAGAAGTAGATTTTGCTGTCATTAACAGCGACGATGCATTAGCATTCCTAGGCTTGGATCCTTTTAGTAGCGTAAATCTTGCTGCTCACGAGCCTTTCAAAGCACAATATCTTGATATGGTAGAGAAAATTCAAGCACAAGGAGCCATGTCTGTGCTAGAATTACTTGAAATTTTAAAGTAGTCCTATAAACAAATAACAGATTTCTGTCCGGTAAAACTTAGGGCACTTCTAATGTTAAATAAAATATCTTTTAGGATTTTATTTAACATTAGAATTCCCCTTTTATACATTTTTTCTTTTATAGATTATCAAAACTTGCATTTTAATATATATATTTGTGGATTCTTGAACGTTAACAGAATCCCCCTACATGTTCTACCGGACAATTTTTGAAACAAACTAAAATAAACCACAACTATGGATAACGATAACAGTAAAAATTACGGTTTAGCTCCTTTCATAATACTTACTTTCATTTACTTTATTGTAGGTTTCCTAACAACAGTAAATGGTCAGTTTCAAGGACCTTTAAAAGTAGCTTTCTTATCAGATGTTGAAGAACTTAAAAATACTTTAATCACTCTGATTCCTTTTTTCTTCTTTCTGGGGTATTTACTTAATAGTTCAAAGGGGGGCAAATGGATAAACTCTGTAGGCTACAAATCTACTCTTATGAGAGCTCTTATGATTATGGTTGCAGGACTCGTTTTCTATCTCCTTGCATCATACATGGCAGCTAATTTTGGTGAGTATGGGATGAATTTTGGTGAAGACTACGTCCCTTATGGCTATGTAGTATTTCTATTTGGTTCTTTCCTTATGGGTACGTCAGCGGCTCTTCTTCAAGTGGTTATAAACCCTTATGTAGCTTCTTATAACTTGCCAAATACGCAGCCTGTGCAACGCATGAACATAGTTTGTGCCATAAACTCTATAGGAACAACAATTGCGCCTTTCTTTGTGACAGGGGTTATGTTTGCAGGGGTATCTATGGATAAGGTAGAATCTTCTCAGCTTCTAGTACCTTTTATTGTAATGACTATCTTTATTGGTATAGTAACAGCAATAACTTACAAGTTGAAACTTCCTAACATTGAAGGCACTTACAGCAGTGAGCCTCAGGAAAACGAGCGTAGCATCTGGTCTTTTAGTCATTTACGGCTTGGGGTTATCGCAATCTTCTTTTATGTTGGTGCAGAAGTTGCTATAGGTGTAAACATCAATTTACACGCGCTAGAGATTATAGAGAATGGCGACAAGTTATCTTTCTTTGGTAGAGACAACATAGTCCTTTGGGGATTGGATTTAGGTGTTCCTGCATTACTTGCAACACTTTACTGGGGTGGTCTTATGGTAGGTCGTATAGCATCTAGCATGACAAACTCGGTATCTCCACGTCGTCAACTAACTTTTACTACCATTACAGCTATTATCATGACTATCATCGCTATACTTTCTAATAACTTATGGGTATTAGTTGCTGTTGGTCTTTGTCACTCTGTAATGTGGGGTGCTATTTTCACTCTTGCGGTAACAGGACTTAAGCAATACACATCTAAAGCATCAGGAGTATTTATGATGGGAGTCTTTGGTGGTGCTATTTTCCCTTTATTACAAGGCTATTTAGCAGATAGTTTAGGTTCATGGAAATGGACTTGGAGTATAGTAATAATTTGTGAACTAGTAATGTTATATTATGCACTTTACGGTTCAAAAATAAAAGAAAAACTTTAAACAATTAAATTTATATAGCAATGAGTAACGAGAAAAAAGAATATATAGTTGGATTAGGTGAATTATTATGGGATATTTTACCTGACGGTAAAAAAATCGGTGGTGCACCTGGTAACTTTGCATATCATGCTTCTCAATTTGGATTTAATGGAGCAGTAGTTAGTGCTATAGGTGATGATAAGTTAGGTGATGAAATCATTGAGAACCTAGACGGCAAGGGTTTAGGTGGCATAATTGAAAGAGTGGAATACCCTACAGGTTGTGTACAGGTAACACTTGATGATAATGGTGTTCCTTTGTATGACATTAAAGAGAATGTAGCGTGGGACAACATTCCTTTCACTGAGGAACTAGAGGAACTTGCAAAAAATACTAAGGCTGTAAGTTTTGGTTCTTTAGCTCAACGTAACATTGTTTCACGTCAGACTATCAATAAGTTTCTTGACATGATGCCTGACTCTAAAGAGCACTTTAAGATTTTTGATATCAATCTTCGTCAAGGTTTCTACAACAAAGAAACCATTTGTAACTCTATGAAGAAGTGTAATATCTTAAAGATTAACGATGAAGAATTAGTTGCTATAAGCAGAATGTTTGGCTACCCAGGCATAGACCTACAAGACAAATGTTGGATTCTTATTGCAAAATACAAATTAGATATGTTGATACTTACTTGTGGAGTAAACGGTAGTTATGTTTTCACACCAGGTAATGTTTCATTTGTAGAAACACCAAGTGTTGAAGTTGCTGACACTGTAGGTGCAGGTGACTCTTTCACTGCTACTTTCATTTCTTCTATACTGAAAGGAGAAACCGTAAACGAAGCTCACATAAAAGCTGTTCGCGTATCAGCTTATGTTTGTACTCAACATGGAGCTATGCCGATAATACCTGACAATTTGAAATAGTTTTAACCACTGATTGCATTTCATGCAATCGCACAAAGAGGTGTCTCAACGTACGAGACACCTCTTTTTAGCTTGTAGCTTGTATTTAGCTTGTAGCTTGAAGCTTTTAGCTTGTAGGGCGACAAGAGACTAAATATTTTGAGAAAATTCTGAGAAAATTTTGTGAATAATTTCCACGCTTATCGCTCACAGTAGAGTTCCTGTTCCTGTAAATCCCTTAATTTCTGAATATTTTCGGAATGAAATCCGAAAATATCCGTATTTTTTTGGATTACATTCCGAAAATTTACTATATTGCAGTGTCAATTCATAGAAAATTACAATAGCGCTTTTTCGGTTATCCACCCTGGCAATGTTGAAGAGTTTTTAAAGGTAGTTCTATAAACTGATTTTAACGCTATAAAATTTATGTTTTACGTATGAAAACTATTTTAGTATATATATTTATTTTGGCATCATTATTAGGATGCACATCTACAGCTGATTATGCTTACCTTAAGCAGGCTGACAACGTGATGAATACCCCAAATCTAGACTCTGCTCAGATGATGTTAGATGCAGTTAATCCTGCAACTTTATCTAATCTAGGTAAGGCTTACCACGCCTTTTTAAGTAGTTATATTCCATATAAACGCTACGAAGTCGCTGAAAGTGATTCATTAATAAATGTAGCTATAGATTATTTCAAACGCAATCAAACAGATAACCTTTTGGCTCGTTCTTATTTGGTTCGTAGTGGTATTTTGGCTGATATGGGCTACAAAAATCAAGCTATGATTAACTCTATAAAAGCTGAAACTGTAGCTGACACAAGCGATTATCTCACTCTTGCAGTAATTAATATGCAATTAGCAACTCTTTATAAAGACTCATACATATTTAACAAAGAAATTTCTATTGACAGATATAAGAAAGCTCTTTATTATTACTGTAAATGTAACGACAAACTCTCCGAATCAATTATGTTGAATAATATAGGCATAATGTATCATTCAATAAGTTTTGATAGTGTAGCTCATTATCTTCAAGAGGCAATATCGGTTGCTAAAGAATGTAATAACATAATTACGGAGACAGGATCGGTTATTAAGTTAGCTCAACTAGCAATCCATAATGATACAATGCTAATAGAGTCTAAAAATAATCTAGTTAATATGCATCAAACTAGATTAACTAGAGAATGGGAAGTGCTAACCTTATGTAACTTAGTAAATGCATATACTAAATTAAATAGTCTCGATTCGGCAGAGTACTATGCTAACAAACTTCTTCAAAAGGACGACTCTGAACTAGAGTTTTCAAAAAACTTCGTTTTACACAAGTTATATAAGCAAAAAGAAAATTACAAATTAGCTTACCATCATTTAGAATTAGCTAATAATATAAGAGATTCCATATTTGATGCAAATAGGGCACAAGAACTATATGCCATTGAAAAGGAATTTGACTATAGTGAAGCAAATACAAAGGCGCATAAAGCAGAGGTCGCAAAACAACAACTTATAATTATGATATTAATTGTAAGCATTGTAATTATACTTTTGACCATTTTGATTATAAGGTTTATTCGTCGTAAAATGCAACGAACAAAAGAAGAGTTAGCTTTATCACAAGAATTAATAGAATCACTTAGAGCTTCTAAAGCTATGATAGAGCAACAGATGTTAACACAGTCAAGAGGCGACAATGCATCAAATCCTATTTTAGTTTGTTTTATTGAGTTGATAGAAAAATTACCCAACTATGAAGAACATCAACCAAAGAAATTTATTGCAGCGTTCAAAGATGTGATGCAGTTATCTAATAAAAATAGTGCAATGAGTTTTATATGTAATATTGTTAACGAAAGTTATAATGGAGCAGTTTATAATCTTCGTGACGAGTACTCTTTACAACTTTATGAACTTGCATTAATTTGTATGGTGTGCCTTGGTTTTTCTAATAGCGCTATGCGAGTGGTGTATGAACATACAAACAATAACACGATTTATAATTATAAAAGTGCCGTAAAACGTAAGCTCTCTCTAGAGTCATGTGATAGAGAGGTTATAGTTGATTTTCTGACCAAAAGGCAACCTTGTAGTTTATAGAACTCCCCTAAAATATATAAAAGTAGATTTTTATTTTTCAAGTACTTGTTATTCAGTATATTAATAAAGTAAAATATGAGGTGCTAAAGTTTGGATTAACAGCTGATATAGAGTAATTTTGTTGTGAATAATTTAATTCTGTAAACTTGTTTTATTCGATTTTGAATTTTAAAGCGTTAAAATTTAATTTTCAAAAGTTCCTTTTTTAATAACTTAAGTGAACTTCTAGAAACTTGATTTTAACGATTTGAAATTTTAAAGCTTCATCTTTGAATTTTTACAAATACACCGTGGGAACCACCACGCTTGTATTTAGTAAAACTCCAAATCTAAAACTTTAAAATTCGGAATCGAATAAAACCTGTTTCTAGAACTCCCCTTAAAAACAAATTACTATGAAGAGATTACTACTTTTATTTTTATTTACAGTATTTACTTCCCTTTCTTACGCTACTTCGGAAAAAAAGGAAATTTCTTTGGAAGTTAATTACGGAGCTAACCCTACTAGATCTTTAACACTTCTACCAGAAGTAACAATTAACAGTTCAAGTTTACAACTTTCTGTAGCATTTGATTCACCTCTTGATTCATACATACTATATGTATATAATGATGCGAATGAATTGATTTATCAGGAAATGATTATTACTGACGGAACAGAGTATTATTATCAACTTCCAGCGTTAGAACAGGGTAGCTATAGTATTTCAATATCAAACGATAATATTGAATATATAGGAACATTTAATATCTAACAAACGCGGAATACATGGGAATTCTAAGAACTGGTTTTATTAGCAATTACCGGAAACCCCAAGTTTCTGGTAATTGCCCACAATTTTGTAAAAATTATGCGCTCAGTTGTCTCAAAAGCAACTGAAGGCGAGTTTTTGTTCACTTTTTCAAAAAAGTGTTAAACGAAACTTTGCACCCCCCCCATTTTAGCTCGAAAGTGCCATATGGGGGGGTGACGCAAAGTTATAAAGCCTGTAAGTAGCTGTAGATAAGCATACTTGCCTTTAAAGACATTAGCCTTTATTTACATGTATAAATCTTAAGGAAACTTCTAGAAACTGGCTTTTAACGCTTTGAATTTTAAAATTCGGAATCGAATAAAACCAGCTTCTAGAACTCCCCTTATATTATTTCTAGTTTTTAGAAGTTCCCTTATATTAACACTCTAAAACAACAAAAAGGCAAACAGGACAAAATAATCACCCCCGGAATCGGAGATAAGTAGAGTCCCCACTCCGAAACAGATGCTCTACAAGGTAGAGACAAATGTTACAAAATAGGGAACTCACAAACGAACTTAACAAAGATAACACAAAAAATTGAAATGTTATCAATTAAAATTTAAAATCATGAGAAAATTAAAAAAAATCTTAGCAGTAGCAACATTCTGCGCTGCAACTGTAGTAGGTTATAACGCATACAATAACGCAACTATGACTGAAGAAGAACGCTTGATAAAAGCTAACCTTGAAGCTTTAAGTGGTGATGAAGATACTGATAGAATTGACTGCGAGTACTTAGAATTTGAATCATGTTCTTATGTAAATGTTACCCAATACGAAGGAACAGTAGAATATCTGAAAGATTATAAAAAGAAAATTGGTTGGATTTAATTTTTACAAAAGTGGCTAATCTTATCATAAATATAATTAGTCACTTTTGTCATTAAAGTTGAATTTACCTAGATATAAAATATATGAAGAATAAAGTATTAATAATATTATCCATTACACTATTGTGTAGCGTTTCTTGTGTTAGTAATAAAAACACGACAGGTGAGTATCCGACAATAGATATCAAAGGACGCGAATTCCCTAATGAGGTTTTAAGTAATACACCTATGCTCTGTTCTGTTGGAGATATGTTGTTAACAATTAGTTCACGAGCAAAACCAATGATGAATTTATATAGTATTGGAAATGAGTTAGAATTAGTTGCATCCTATGGAACCATAGGTAGAAGTTCTGATGAGTTTATTAGTTTAAGAATAGGAGCGGTTATAGGTGATACAATTGAAGTTTCAGACATCAATAAAAGAAGGGTAACTACTCTTCTTTACGATAGAGAACATGAACGGATAGTGAAGTTGAAACATAAAGATTACAACAAAATAAAATTAGGTAAAACAGATATTACCATGACAGATGGTTTGTTTCAAAAATTAAAAAATCAGAATTATGTCTCTCTTTCTCGTAATGGAGCTGAAAGTATGTTTTCACTTTATGACAATGAGTTGAATTTTATTAAGCATTTTGGGTATTTTGAGTTTATTGATGGTGCTGACCCTTTAGAAATTATAAATTTTATGCCAGGGTCAATTAAGAGTCGTGGAAATAATATGGTATTTGCTACTAGTCGTCTCCCTTATATAGTTATGTACACTATAGATGGGGATGTTATTCACAAAAATTGGGATGATGAAATTCTACCTGTAGAGGTTTCTGTAGTTAATAAAGGAATACGCTTTAATAAAGAAAAATCTATTGGTAGATGTCAACACATTGACATAAGTGATAAATATATATATGTACTTTTCTCGGACGCTCCGTTAGTTGATGATGAGAGGGGTGGAGATATTATTTACGTCTATGATTATAGCGGAAATAAAGTTGCAAGATTCAATCTAGAACACCTAGTAGGTTATATGTGTGTTAATAAGGATGATTCAAAATTATATCTTAGTAAAGTAGAGGATAGTAAGATTTTGGAATGTGATATAAGCAAATATTTAAAATAGATTTATAGAAGTTCCCTTAAGGGGAGTTTTAGAAACTGGTTTTATTCGATTTTGAGTTTTAAAACGTTAAAATTTAATTTTCAAAAGTTCCTTTTTTAATAACTTAAAAAACAAATTACTATGAAAAAATTACTATCATTACTGTTAATGTTAACAGGGTCATTATTATTTTCAAATTGCACAAAGAATAGTTACGAAGGTGAAGTAACATTCTTGTTAAATGAAAAGTATTATGGGTGCACTTTATACATTTACCCTTATGATTACACTTCATCTTCTGCATATATTTATTCTACAACAATACAGCAGGGGGAAATTACCGTGGATTTAAATCTTGGAAATTATAAATTTGTTATTAGTGGAACTACTGCTGCTGGCACTTCAGAATCAGGCACATTCCAAATTATGTCAAAAGAAAACGTAACATATAATTTTAGTTATGCTAATAGCTAGGATTGATAATTTGTATCATTGCTATTAACCCAATTTATCTTAAAACAGGATTTTGTTGTTTCTGAACTCTTATTTAACTGAAAACAAAACACTTACAATAACATTAATTATGACGAAGAAAATTTAACAACCTTACAACAAGAAGCTTCTTTACCTATATTTAAAATAGAGAAATAGCTGAGGGAGTATATTTTCCCCAATGATTAATAATCGATTCACGACAAGCAGTTTCTTTTTCGGACTAAATGATTGATAACGAGACGACCTTTTGTAGGGGCAGACCTCGTGTCTGCCCACATTGTACGGCGCTCGTCGCCGTACCAATTTATAATATTATCAATGGTGTATACAAATGAATCTTCGACGGCGACGAGCGCCTTATACGTGGGCAGACACGGGGTCTGCCCCTACATTAGATCGTCTCGTTATCTAACTGGTTTCTAAAGAGGTAACAAAGTTACATCAAAGCGTTTACCATCCAATACCCCTTCTTTTGAGATGTTAAAATTTGAATGTTAGTGTCACTAGAAATATATTTACGTAATCTTGATATTATGTTATTTAATGTTAAATCGGTGCAAGATTCATCTTTCCATACTTTACTCATAATATCTTCTCGCGATATAATATGGCTTATTTTAAGTACTAGTAGTTCTAATACATCATATTCTTTCTTTGAAAGTATTCTAGTTTCGCCCG
Organism: Rikenellaceae bacterium; assembly: GCA_044433415.1. GTDB lineage: Bacteria > Bacteroidota > Bacteroidia > Bacteroidales > Rikenellaceae > JAWXTP01. Next base: position 2,303 of record JAWXTP010000004.1, on the reverse strand, counting down.
ACTTAACATCTTTTAGCTCACGCGTTTCTTTATTTAATGAAAAATTACCAAATTTTATCATAGGTATATAGTCTACAGCATATCTTGCTATGTAGGCTATAAGCTCATCGCTATCAACTGGTTTCTTTAAATAAATGTACCCACCTTGACTAATAGCACGAGATAAATATCCTTTTTCTACATGAGATGAAATAAAAATAAAAGGAAGACCGGGGAAGAATTCTTTTATAGATTCAAACACGTCTATACTATTACTATCGCCTACCTCAACATCAAACAATACGATTGAAGGGTGGAATTCATTAATTGTTGTATCAATATTAATTAATGAATTAGAATATAAGACGTCGTATCCCGACTTCTTTAATATCGCAGTAATTATATTTCCGTAATCTGTATCATCATCTACAAATAAAACCTTTATTTTCTTATCTTCCATTTTTTTATTTTTGATTCTGGGGTTTAAACAACAGGAGACTTTAATATTACTCTAAAATGGGAACCTTTTCCTATTTCACTTTTTACAAGTAGAATTTTTCCATTATGAGCACGTGCTATATGTCGAAGATATGCTAAACCAACGCCATAGCCCTTAATATTTTTATGTTCTCCTCTTTGATGGTGGTTAAATATCTTTTTGTGATTATGTTTCGCAATGCCAAACCCATCATCTTTAACGTCTATTATCAACTCATCACCATTATTATGCTTTAATCTAACATCAATATTTACATTCTTATCAGAATACTTAATTGAATTCTCTACAAGATTTGCTATTATAGAATTTAGATGTTGTAAATCAATATAACAATCCTCTTTAAGCTCATTAGAAACATTAATGTTAATAATTTTATTTTTATATATTTGCTTTAGCTCTTGCAATACTGTATCTATACGTTCGTCAACTTTTTGCTTTTTTATACATTCTAAATGAGGTGTAATTTTACTTATACAGCTCTGTGATATATTAAGCAGAGACTCTATTCTGAAAGTTAAATTAGAAATACTTTTTTTACTTAGTTTTATAAAATCTTGAGTCTCTTCGTCTGTATCAAACATACGAAAATAATCAAGTGCTGCATTAACTGTACTTAGCGGAGATTTAAGGTCATGAATAATTCCACTAACACTTATCTCACGTCCACTAATTTCTTCATCTCTCCTTCTCAAAGTTGTAACAAAATACACTAAAGAGTATACAGGTACCAACATTGTTAAAATTGTTAATATTAAGATAAGTATTGACTGTTTTATAAATGATGACTTAGGAATAAAAACCTTAGCATAAACAGTTTGAAAATCGTTAAGCCCAATTTTTATTAATTTTGTTTCATGATTATACTTAAACTCCTTGTTACCATTACTCGTAACTAAGCTATCTGCACCTGTAATAAGATAGACACTACTTATATAACCCTCTTTTAATTTAGCATTGAAAATACTATCTAAGACAACTATATCTACAGGCGTTTTCGTTTTATAAAACAAATCTTGTCTTTGTTGATTGGTAAGGTCTCCACTAGTGCGAATATATCCATCTTCAACTAACTTTGGTATATTATATTTGTTTGACACTTGTGGTTTAGTTGCTAAAAAAGGCAATTTCCTTATTAAACTATCTTGCTCCTCTTTAGTGTAATCATCGAGGCTTTTAATCTCTATATCATATTTTACTTCAGGTTTATCCTCAATATTTCTACTATGTAATTCTAAATCTATAGCCTGATATAAATAATTTTCTATTTTTTCGTGTTCTTTAATAGAAAAATTCTCATATAAACTAAAAAAATACATAATTTGCAATAAAATAATCACGGATACTGCTATACTAAATCTTATAGTGTAATTCTTAGTCATTTATTCTTAGTTATTGGTAATCAAAATCATACGCAATCTCCTGTTTTGAAGAAGCTCTAAACATGCATAAATGTATAAAAAATCTCATAAATATTATATATTTCTGTTAATTTTATGATATATTTTTCTAAAAAAAAGAATTTACCTTTGTTCCAAAGGAAACCTCTAAAACTTTAAAATTTGAAAGTGTTAAAACCCTATACTAAAAGTATTTGTTTTGTGCATACATAGTATGCTATTTTTTAATTACAAAACACAATTACCATTAGTGTTTATTATAACAAACTATATTTTTACAAGTATTAATAATTTAAAACAAAAAAAATTATGAAAAAATTACTATCATTACTGTTAATGTTAACAGGGTCATTATTATTTTCAAATTGCACAAAGAATAGTTACGAAGGTGAAGTAACATTCTTGTTAAATGAAAAGTATTATGGGTG
>JAWXTP010000003.1:0-61175 GCA_044433415.1 Rikenellaceae bacterium | reverse complement strand
GAAGGCTTTTCCCAATAACGGCCTACATTTTTCACCTTTTCCGAAAAAGAAGTGCTCACAGCCGTCGAGGCTGCTCCGCGTTCTTTTCCGAAAAACGCAAAAAATCTAAGCCATTCTTGGAAAAAGCGAACAATCGTGGACGTTAAACATTAATCTCCATGCAGCATCGAGCTGCATGGAGATTATTTTCAAAATAGTTGACAGGGGCAAACAGAGTCAAACTGGGTTGCGACAAGCGTGGAAAGATTGCTTGAATGATTGTTGGAGGGTTAAAGGGGTCAAAGGGGTCAAAGAGGTCAAAGGGGTCGCGGCAAGCGATTAAAAATTCTGTGAAAAATGTTGTGAAAGATTTTGTGAATAATTCCCTCGCTTGTCGCGACCTCTTTGACCCCTTTGACCCCTTTGACCCTCCAACAATCTTTCCAACAATCTTTAGTCGCTTGTCGTAACCCAGTTCGACCCAGTTTGACTCAGTTTTGACCCAGGTAGCTTTATCAGAGCTTAGTAGTACTAAATTTTCTAAAAATTCCCTATATCATAAATATTTATCACCTCAATACCTCGTTCCGTGGCTTTACGGATAGTTGAAGCTGTACCACTACGTGGTTTCCCATTATGGTAGGCGATGAGCTTACAAGCATTGGCGATTAAAAAGTCGTTGCGGTCGTGGTAGGCTTGGTTGGTGTAGGTGTAGCCACCTATAGAAATGGTGAAGTCTGCGCTGTCGATTAAATTGCGATATTGTACTTTATCATCATTTGAGTATTTGCTAGCTTGTTCGACAAATGGTATAGCAGCCACTAAACGGATTTCTGGGTATTTGCGTTTTAGCTCAATTACTACTGTAGCACAAAGCATATCCCAACCTAGTGCCATTCCTGATATGAAGGTGGTGATATTATTCTCTAGATACTCTTTTTCTAGAAGTCTCATTAGGTGATAGCAAAGTGCTGTTTTTAGTTCGTGCTGAGTTCTGCCATCTGGAGATGTAAGGTTTCGATTACCTGTAAATGCAATGGTCTTTTCTTTGGTGATTTTATTCATAGTTTTAAGGTGATTAACCTTGTCAGTAGAGTACAAAAAAAAGTACGCCACTGACAAGTTCCACACCTAGGCATCACCACAACGCCCTCCGAGACAACAAGTCAGGGCGCACTATATCCATAAAGGATACAATACTCCTGCCTTGTTTACTGTCTCGGATATTAAAGTGGTGAATTTTAGGTGTCGAGATAAACAATCAAAATTATATATGTCTTATTCTATTCTTTTTCGTATATTTTTCTTTTTTAATTTTTATTACTTTTACAAAGCTACAAAAATATTTCTAACTTCACTAAATTTTAAGAGTAAAATCAAAGATATTATACTCTTCCACACTTTTATCCTGATAAAAATGTACTTCGACTACACTTTTATCCAGGTAAAAGTGTAGAGTGACCACACTTTTATCCAGATAAATTTGCAGTCTAATCATTTTAGTATTATCTTTGTTTAAAAATAAAGATATGAAAAGAGATAAAATAGAGGAACTAAAGACCTGGAAAGCAAGTCGCGACAGAAAACCCTTAATAGTTAGAGGTGCTAGGCAGGTGGGTAAGACGTGGTTGATACGTGAATTTGGTGAGCAGGAGTATGATAATTGCGTGTATGTGAATTTTGAGGATGCAAACATTGTTAAAGAAGTGTTTACTGCCGATTTTGATATTGATCGCATTATTCAAACTCTTGAGATATATTCTCAGCAGAAAATCTTAACAGAAAAAACACTTATCATATTCGATGAGATACAGGAAGCACCTCGTGCAATAACGTCGCTAAAGTATTTCTATGAGAAAGCTCCTAAATATCATATCATTGCTGCTGGTTCGTTTTTGGGTATGGGGCTTCATGGAAATGTTTCATTTCCTGTTGGTAAGGTGAATTTTATGAACTTGCGTCCACTGTCATTTCGTGAGTTTCTAATTGCTCTAGGTGAGGAATTATTGGCAAAGGCAGTAACGGATTGTGACTGGAGCTTGGTGTCTCCTTTTACTGGTAAATTAATAAATTACCTTAAAACATACTACTACGTTGGTGGAATGCCTGAAGTGGTGCGCGCTTATGTAGAGACTAAAGACTTTGCTCTAGTGAGAAGTAAACAAAACGATATATTAAAATCCTATGTTGCAGACTTCTCAAAACATGCACCTACTGAGGTTATCGCACGTATAAATTTAGTCTGGCGAAGTATACCTGCGCAACTAGCTAAAGAAAATAAGAAATTTATATATGGTGTTATACGTGAAGGTGCTCGTGCAAAAGATTTTGAGTTGGCTATACAATGGCTGTGCGATACGGGTATATTGCTGAAATCAAATAGAATCTCAAAACCGCATATTCCTTTGATTGCTTATGAGGAGTCTGCCGTATTTAAGCTGTTCTTATTGGATGTTGGCTTACTGTCTGCTATGTGCTTTTTAGACACAACTATCCTACTAGAAAAGAGCAAAATTTTTACTGAATTTAAGGGTGCTTTAACGGAACAATATGTGCTACAGGAATTAAGAAACAACGAAGATAGCTATATCGGGTATTGGACAAATGATAAAAGTACAGCTGAAGTTGATTTTATAGTACAGTCAGCAAATAAAGTGATACCAATAGAGGTGAAAGCTGAAACAAATGTTCGCTCAAAGAGTTTTAGGTATTTTTATGATAAATATCAACCCGAGAGAGCTGTAAGAAGTTCTATGCTACCATACAGTAAAGAGTCATGGTTAGATAATATTCCTCTATATGGAGTCTCTACTATAAAATAATTTTTATCACATAGTAAATTATGTGGTTTTAGGTACGATAAGCGACTAAATGATAATAATTGCCAAAATTATAACTATAATCATTTAGTCGCTTGTCGCGACCCAGCTTGGCCCAGCTCGACCCTGTCTTGACCCAGTTAACTTTATCAGAGCTTAGAGGTCTACATTTTCTTTAATTAATAATCCACCTACCATTTTTCCTAGAACCTTCACGCTTGATGACACCTGCTTTTTTTAGAGCAGATATTTCACGTTCTATAGTTGGCTTGCTAATACCTAAAGTTTTTACTATATCGTCGACCTTGATAGTGGGATTCTCAGTCATGATAGATGTAATTTGCTGAGCTCTTGAAGTAAGATTTAAACCATCATTTAAACCATCATTTAAACCATCATTTAAACCATCATTTAAACCATCATTTAAACCATCATTTAAACCATCATTTAAACCATCATTGCTTTTGCTGACAATACTAATAGGGTCAGTTTCACCCTCAATAGTGTTGCGATAATTACTGATTGCACTTTCTATATTACGACAATGCTCTTCAAACATAAACTTACGGAAAATTTCTATATCTTCATTTTCACGAGTAGCAACAAGAGCTTCGATATATTCAGCTTTGTAATCTTTATTTACTATCGTTGGTATAATCCCTAATTCGAATTGCTCTTGATTCATTATAAGGCGAGACATCCTACCGTTTCCATCTGCCCATGGATGTATAGTCACTAGAAGGTAATGGACATCAAAACTAAGATTATAACATTCGATGATATTATTTCTGTCAACACTGTTTTTTCTATCATTAATCAACCTGCAAAATTCTTCTAATTTCTGAGGAACCTTAGTATAGTTCATATATGAGCGACCACCAGAACCTGCGGTGACATTGATTAGTCTTAAATCACCGTCTGCTGACGAAAATTCTCCGAGCATAGTATTATATGTTGTGCCAGTATTTTTCATAACTGTTGCTGAGAGGCTTTTTAGCATATTTATAGAAAGGTTAGTACCTGTTTTTGCATATTCTATAGACTTGTGATAAGCTGATTTTAGGTCAATATTCATTAACTGCTCTGCCATAGGACGATTTTTAGCTGATATTCCTTCGTCAAAGAGCAGCTGATTTTCAATTTCTGTCACAGTTGATCCTTCAATTGCAGTAGAATGAGTAATCATAGAGTACAGATAGAACTTGTCATAGTCTATCTGACGGTCTATGTTTAATTGCTTAAACTCCTTTAATAATGATATAAGTCTATCTTGTGGTGTCATAAATGTTTAAATTTTAGAAGTTCCCTTAAATTATAGCAATTGCTGTCTTGTCTAAATTAGTGCCAACAATTTAGGAATAAAGACTATCCCACCAACTATAGCAGCTGTAATAGAAACTATAAGTACTGCGGCGGCACCACAATCTTTTGCTTTTTTGATAAGTTCATGTTTTTCGGGAGATACTTTGTCGCATACAGCCTCTACAGCGGAGTTCATGGCCTCGGTGGCAATTACTAAGCCTATACACATAGTAATTGCTACCCACTCTAAGACGGATAGGTCTAGTAAAAATCCTAATGCGCTAGCAACTACAGCGGCTACTAAATGAATACGGGCGTTATGTTCATCGCGTACTAATGCAACAATTCCTTGCCACGCATAACGAAAACTTTTAGCACGTTTGCTAAATGAAAATTTACTTTTGTCAATCATGTTTTATATTATATTAAAATCAAGAGTAGTAACTACTTCACCTAATATCCTTAGCTCAAGGAGATATTTCCCTCTTATTAAAGAGTAGTCATGTGTTACTCTGTTATATACAAGAGAATCCAAGTCGCGTGGTTCATTATTGCTATTATAGGTTATGCTGTCTTCATATTCCGCTAAGTCATAATCAAAAAAGTCGTTGTTATTGTAAATAGCAACCATGCATTGGAATATATCGACTTCGTGAATCTCAGAAAATGAGAAGCTCAGGGATAGAGATTTGACCTCCTCCTTCTTGAAGGTAAGAGTTTGATTAATATCTTTTTCCCCCTTGCTTAGTTCGTCATTCTTTAATACGCCCTGTAGGCAAAGTCCGTCAAATTTAGCGTACTTTTGATAAGTTGAAGGAAGATCAACAAAGTCAAAAGTAAACTCGTATAATTCTTCTCCATCTATAGCAAGCTCAAAAGAATATTCCCCACAAGCTAGAGTGCTAAGGTCTATATATTCGTTTACACTAATAGTTGTTTCGTCAACGCACTGTTTACATTTATGTTTTATAGAGTTGTCTGAGCCGCATATCTCAATAGTCATTTCTCCTTCCCAATCTATTTCACAAGGCTGAAAGTTGTCACTTTCTGTGTAAAACCACAGATATTTACCTTCACTTTTGTTGAAAATGTGACGGTCATTTCTGTATTTTACGCCTGACTTGTCTTTAGTTCTTACTATATCAAATCTAGCAAAATACTCCATCTGTTCTAATGATACGTATTTATTTTGGTATAGTTCAGATTCAAAATCTAGGTCCATTTCAAAATCCATCTCGATATCTTCTTCGTAGGCATTAAGAAGAAGTTTTAATTGCTCAATGTCTATAATTTTTGTTAAACATTCATCGTCTATGCTAACCCATTTGTAATCTATGCTCTCTTTGCTGTCTATGGATATTTCTTTAGTGCCTTCATAGCCAAATACATACCTAAAGTCGTGATGGTAGTGGGCATTCTCCATCTTTTTTGAATTGTAAGGTATGGGATGAGAGTTTATCTCTACACAATATTGAGTATAATACGAAACATTTAAAGGAATAAGCTGTTCAGATGTTATCCCTGTCTCCTCTTCAACTTCGCGTAAAGCCGCTGCAACTGTTGTGTCATCTTCATAGTCAATATGTCCACCTGGAACGTGCCACGCATTTAAGAATTTGTGGTGCAATAGAAGCACTTCTCGGTCTATGAGGTGAACAATAGTGCCGCTTGCAGTTATATGTCCTGCGGCGTTTTTGCGATTGCAAAGTTCCTCTATACTAGATGCTTCAACTAACTTAATGAAAGATTCTACAGGTTTATTCGTTAAGTGTTGTATTTGATTTTCTATTTCAGCTATTTCCATAATCTATTCTTTTTAGAGAAGTTTTAAAAAGTTGTTTTGTCTCGTAAAGTATACAACTTATCCATAATTTTATTAGCTTCCTCACTACCTTCACCATGTATATTTTCAAGGACTTCATAAGTTTTGCAAAGACAGCTAAATGCCTCGTTGAATAACTCCATACGTTGAAGTGTGTCTGATAGCTTTATAGATATATTAACACATTCAGTACTTTCTCCATATACATTTACACCTATTTGAAGAGCATCTGAATAATGTATCGCTGCATTTTCATAGCTTTTTAATAAAGTGTAGACATCACCCAGGCTTTCATTTAATATTACATTAAACTTGTGATTTTCAACGCCTAACGTGTTTAATTCCTCGAGGGCTTTATGGTAATAAACTGTGGATTGTTCTAGGTTTTGTTGTTGCAAGTGCATAGATGCTACATTGTAATACTTTATAGCTAATCTTAGATCTTCGTTGCTTATTGTTTTTTCATTATTCATAGCTGTGAATTTTATGTGAGAGATGTGATAGTATGTAGAGTAAAGCAAAGATACAAATTTTTATTTAATAGAAGTTCTATAAACTAGTTTTATTCGATTTCAATTTTAAAAATTTTAATAAATACAGGTGTGGTGATTCCTACGGCGTAATTGTGTTTCATTAATATATCGCTATCTGGTAAAAATATAGGATTGCTTAATAATATAACAGTCAGTGGTTTTACTTTGTTTAGTTTTATTCTGTTATTTTATATTTTCATTGGTATTATATTTGGAATAATGTAATAAATATATTACTTTTGTGTTATGAGAATATTAATCCGAAGTAATGAATTTGATGAGTTCTACGACTCTCTACCTGCAAAGGTGCAAGGCAAGCTAGATTATGCTCTTAATGTATTGAGAGAGGTTAAGGTAGTAAATGTGAAATTGGCTAAAAAGCTAATTGATAGTGATTTTTATGAGTTAAGGATATCTGTTGGTAACGAATATAGAGTGATATTGTTTACTATCGACCACGACAACCTTATAGAATCAAAACAGATTTTACTTCTTAATGGATTTTTGAAAAAATCTACGAAGGATTATAAACGACAAATAGATTTAGCAAATCATATAATTAAAATATTAGAGTAATGAGACCAAAATTAGACCCTACAAAATTAGCATCACTTCCTAAAGTAGATGATATGCTGTCAGCAAAGTACGGAGCAGAAGGGGAAGTTAGTCGAATCGAGTTTGAAGCAAAGTCTCGTGCGTGGTATTATGCTGAAATTTTGAAAGATGCGCGTAAATCAGCAGGTATTACTCAAAAAGATCTTGCTGAGAAGATAGGTAAAAAACGAGAATATATCGCTATGCTCGAAAAGGGGGAGACAGATATGCAACTTTCAACTTTTATACTTATCTCTGAGGCTTTGGGGCTTCGTTTTTCATTGACTATTGCGTAATTATAGTTCTTTATACCAGTTAGGGAACTTCTAAAAGCTGGGTTTTAATGTTTCATCTTTGAATTTTAATAGATATTACGTTCGAACAACGACACCTATATTTTTAAAACTTCAAAGTTAAAACTTTAAAATTCAAAATCTAATAAAACAAGTTTCTAGAACTACTATTTATGTAAATTTGTAAAAAATAAGATAATGAGAATAGAAGGTAAAATTATAGATATAGAAAACCGTGAGATATTTTCGGGTTCTGTGGATATTGAAGCAGGTAAAATCGTGAGTATAAATCACCATGATACTACAGTGGCAGACTATATTATGCTGGGTTTCATAGATGCACATCTCCATATTGAAAGCTCACTGTTGACTCCTGCACATTTTGGAGAGCTAGTTGTTGGGAAAGGTACTGTTGCAGTGGTGACAGACCCTCATGAAATTGCAAATGTACTTGGCAGTAAAGGTGTAGACTACATGATAGAAAGTAGTGCAAACTCCCCTATAAACATGTATTTTACTATTCCTTCTTGTGTACCTGCTACTCCTTTTGATGTTGCAGGGGCTGTAGTAACTGCTCAGGATGTGGAGGATATGGCTAGCTCAGGGCGTTTTGTTGCTCTTTCTGAGGTTATGAACGTACCAGGAGTACTGATGGGTGATGAGGAGTTAGCTAGGAAACTAAAGTCAGCTCGAGATTATGGGTTAGTTATAGATGGTCATGCGCCCATGCTTACGGGTGATGACTTGCAGAAATATATCTCTCGTGGAATAACTACCGACCATGAATGTTTTACCTTAGAAGAAGCTCAGGAGAAAATCAGTAAAGGCATGAAGATTCTAATAAGAGAGGGTAGTGCAGCCAAAAATTATGAACAGTTAAAACCTCTTATTAAATCGCATCCTCACAGTGTGATGTTCTGTACAGATGACTCTCACCCCGATGATATAATTTCGGATGGACATATAGATAAGATAGTGAGACGTGCTATAGCTGACGGTTATGATTTGTTTGACGTATTGCGTATAGCTTCATTAAATTCTATAAAACATTATGGTCTAGATCAAGGAGCTCTTAAAGTGGGAGATAAAGCAGATTTCATAGTTGTAGAAGATTTAAAAGACTTTCGTGTTAAGCAACAGTATGCAGAAGGGAGAGTTATTTATGACGTGTCAGACAAAAATATATGTATGCCAAAATTTAACATACCTATTGTAAATAACTTTAATCACGATTTAATTGCATGTGATGATTTATGTTATGCTGTTAGTGATACTATCCCTGTCATAGGTTTAATAAAGAATGAGTTAGTGACTAGAGCTGAAAGTTACACCCCTAAATCTTATGTTAATAACTTAGAAAGCAACTTAGAGCAAGATGTTTTAAAAATAGTATATATTAATCGTTATCAGAATAGTGTTCCTCAGGTTGCATTTATTCGTGGTTTTGGTTTACAGAGAGGAGCTATAGCAAGTACGGTATCTCATGATTCTCATAATATCATTGCTGTTGGTAGTAGCGATAGGGAAATTGTAAAAGCAGTAAATTCTATAATTTCTTCTAAGGGGGGACTTGTTGTTGCATCTGGTGATGATGTTTTTTCGTTAGAATTACCAATGGCAGGGATTATGAGTGAAAAGAGAGCTAAGGAAGTTGCTGATATTTATGGTGACTTACAGAATAAAATTTATGAAATGGGTTGTCTTTTAGAGTCTCCATTTATGACTCTTTCATTTATGTCTCTAGTAGTGATTCCTGAGCTCAAAATCGGAGAGCAAGGTCTGTTTAGTTATTCAAAGTTTAATTGGGTAGGTTAAATTTTCGAAGTTTTAAAGGGGAGTTCTAATAATTGGTTTTATTCGATTTTGGATTTAGAAGTTTTAGGTTTGGAGTTTTCAAAATGGTGACATAGTGGCTCCTATGGCATATTTTGAAAATTTCAAAGATGAAACTTATAAATCTAAAAGCGTTAAAATCCAATTTTTAGAAGTCCCCTAAAGTACTAAAATAGTTTTTTTATAAAAATAAAATAAAACATGATATGGTAATTGTTGTTAGATAAAATCAAAAATATATAAAAAATAGTTATAAAATATATAGTGATTATTGAAAAATATATTAACTTTGTAATTAAGAGAATGGCGATTTTCACTACATAACTATATAATATGCTTATAAGTAATTTCTATAATAAGCTGTGATATGTATTTATGTTATAATTTTTTAACCTAAGTTTATATGATTTTGAAGTATCTAATATATGTGTCAATATTTTTGTCGAGTATAACGTCGTTTGCGCAATCCTCAAATGCTGACGTACTAAAAAAACTTGATGAAGTAATTGAAAACAAGTATATATATAAAGTAGAAAAAGACAAACATATTGAGACTGTAAAAATTTCTCTTGAGAACGAAAAAAAGGTCAAATTAAAATACAATCTTAGTCAAGAAATATTCGAGGAATATAAGTCTTATCAATATGATTCGGCCTATGTATATGCTTTGAAATCTTATGAATTTGCAAAAGAAAGTGGTGATGTTAATTTAATAGCAAAATCTCAGTGTAACCTACTGTTTTGTTATTTAACTGTGGGTTTGTTTAAAGAAGGAGCGGAAGTTATTAATGATTTTTTTTGTAATAATTTATTAAATGAAGACTTACAGTTAGTAGGTGAAATTGATGAGGCTATAGATAAGACAGCCCTAGCGAATTTTTATTCAAAAACAGCTAACTATTATAAGAATCTTATGCTTTATGTTGGTAATACTACATTGTTGTCTGAGAAATATAAGGGAAAAGCCTTAGAATATATGCAGTTAGCACTTAATAATCTAGATGAAAATAGTTTAGATTATAAATTGATAGTGGCTGAACGTAGGCTTTTTGTGCGTGAGGACATAGATAAGAGCATAAAAGAAATAGAGAATTTAATCGAGACTTCAAATCTGTCACTTCATAAAAAAGCTATAGTTTATTCATGGTTAGCTACAACTTATGAGGAGAAAAACGATTTTGAAAAGGCTATTAATTGTGTTGCTATATCGGCAATTTATGATATAGAATCCTCTACTTATGAAACAACGGCAGCAAAGGTATTAGCGCGTTATATGTATGAAAAAGGCGATATTAAAAGAGCTAATAAGTATATTAAAATGGCTCTTGATGATGCCATAACTTATAATACCCCTTTTCGTAAACTTGAAATTCAGGCGTTAATGCCTTCGATAAATGAAGTTCGTTATTCAAGTATTGAAAAGGATAGGCGCTTTTTATTTGCAATTGTAGTTGTATTTGTAATCTTTATAGTTGCTATAGTGTTGATGTTTATAAAGATTAAGAAAAGAAATGAAAGTCTTCGCTCGGCACGTTTAGAGATAGAAGCTAGGGCAGCAGAATTGTCAGGGATAAACCTACAATTATCGGAGGTTAACAATGAGCTAGCAGAAACCAACCGTATAAAAGATTTATATATCATAAAATCACTTTTTGGAGATTCTGCATTTGTTGATAGGGTTGAGAAAATGAGTAAGGCTATATTGCGAAAGATTAAGGCAAAACAATATTCAGAACTTGAAGAACTTGTTGGAGGTTTAGGTATTCGAAAAGAACGAGAAAGAATGTCTTCTTCTTTTGATTCCGCTTTTTTAAAGCTCTTCCCAAATTTTATTGAAGAATATAACAAACTTTTCCCTGAGGAATATGCCATTTCTTTAGGTGAAGATGGTTCGCTCTCAGCAGAGGTTCGCATATTTGCTCTAGTAAGATTAGGTGTTGAAGATATAACTCAGGTGTCAAATTATCTGAATTTGTCACCTAATACAATTTACGTCTATAAAGCGAAAGTGAAATCTAGAACTATTGTTGAAAAGAGCAAGTTTGAGAGTTATATTAAGGCGATAAAATAATTATTAGGCAATTACTGGAAACCTCAAGTTTTCGGTAATTGCCCATAATTTTTGTTCGCTTATTTAAAAAAGTTTTAAAGCCTGTAAGTGATTGTTGATAAGTATATTTTCCTTTTAGGTTATTAGCCAAAAGGCTGTGTTTTAGTACAAGTCCTTAGTTATTTTTCGAATGCTCTATACATGACTTCCTGCTCCAATCTAGGGATGTTGTATTTTGAGGCTGTTTCTTGCCATTTGCTAACACTTTTGCGAACTTCCTCTATGATATTCCAGCTTTTTTCTTCACTTATTCCATAGTAAGGAATTGTAGAAACAGCCAAATCAAAATCTAAAGAGTTGTCGTCTTCAGTGATATTAAGTTTTAGTCCTGTTCCGTATATATCGGGATTTATGTCGTATGCTGGGGATAAATTCCAGCCATTATTATTTAAGGGGAGTTCTATAAACTGGTTTTATTCGATTTCGAATTTTAAAGTTTTAGCTTTGTAGTTTTATAAATACAGGCGTGGTGGTTCCCACGGCGTATTTGTAAAAATTCAAAGATGAAGCTTTAAAATCCGAAAGCGTTAAAACCCAGTTTTTAGAAGTTTCCTTAATATAAATCCGTGATTTCGTAAGTGGTCATCACAATTTGATACTGCTATATTAAAAACTATTCTGCGCCATAGTTGTTCTAAGTTTACTACTGTATTTTGGCAGTTGCGACTAATCCATTCAGCAAGTTCTAAGTAACTTACACCTTCAGAACTGCTCGCTCCATCAGTATATCCAAGCAAAGTCATAGCTGATGCAAAGTGTATTCGTTTACCGTTGTCTCTATCGAAACGTTTTGTAAGGAAGGTATGTTGGTTACTGTTAAACTGTTTAGCTTTACAGTCAGACATTTCTACACCGCAATTTTTTGCAAGCTCCGATACAACCATTTCCCAAGCACCTTTGTCGCAGGTGTCATTACGACTAGGAAATTTAGCTATCCATAAATTTCCTTTGTCATCTACTACATTTGCTTTGGGACGTGCGCCACCAAGTGAGGAGCCAGGAGATATTAACATGTTTAGCCACCTTATATATTCAGGTTTATCTGTAAAATCATCTTTCTCAATTTGTAAAGAAGCATATTCGAGTTCTCTTATCTGTGTCCATGGGGGAGCGGCCATAGCTTTGTTGCTATCCATAAACTCACCGTCTTTTGAGAATTTAAATCGTAAAGCGCCCATACGGTTTCCGTCGAATACGCCCATAAGGTAATCTGCTTCTGTTAGATTTTTGATTTTGCGATCAGTAGCTCTTGCTTCTATTGCCTCACGTCGTTGCATTAAAACACGTCCCCACCTATCAGGCGCAGAATCTAAGAATAATCCAAAGTTGCTCTTATTCATGGGTAGGTATTGTTTACCTGAGAAGTTGCCTAAGTCGGGATCAAGATTTCTAAAATCACTACTACGTAACCATTTGTCATTATTGACATAGGAAAATACCTCTTTGCCACGAATAAGATTGCTTGTAAGGCACCCTATAAAAATTGGCTCTGATGCTCCTAGCCAATCCATATATACATATATTTCTCTACTATTTGCCATAATTTATATTTTAAGGCTATTTCCTTTGGAAGCTCGTTTTTTAGGTTCTAATTTAGCATCCTGCAATATACGACCTAATTCATCATCTTTAGCAACATTTAGAAGATCTTTATCTAGACCTAAGACTGATAATACTCTTAGATAAGAGCCTATAGCAACTCCTTCCAAGCCTTTCTCTATGTTTATAATAGTGCTACGTGAAAGTCCAGCACGCTCGGATAACTGCTCAGAAGATAGGTCTCTTCGGAGTCTAGCATATTTAATATTTTCACCTAAGTTATTTAATAAACGTTGTTGCCTTGGAAATAGTGCGCGCTTCATAATTATAATGTTTATTATTATATGCAAAAATAGTAAATATTGTTTAAAATAACAAACATTATGATGATATTTTTTTTGTTTATTAGTTAAGGGTTAGGAATTGTGACAAGTGCTAAAAGTTTCTTTTCAGAAACCCCTGAACTAAATATAACAAGTTAAAACTTACCAAAGATAAGAGTCACATTGCTTTCTTCATCAAGGTTGTCACTGATTTGGTCAAGTTTTTTTAGAGCTTTAGAGCTTGTTCCCTTACGTTGTTCATCAGTGGCATTTTCTAAGATTTCCAACAGTTTTTCAGCAGCTAAAATGTTGTATAAATACTCACCTGTAACTTTTATTTTGTCTATTTCTGAGTTGTATAGGTAATCGTTATTTAATTTTACTATGTTACCTGAAAGATTGTTTTTGTTTATAAATATGTGTTTGTCAAAGATTTGTGTCATGCCACGATTGCCTTTTTCTATATTTCTAATTGTTGTTATGAAGTACTTAGGTGTTTCGATATAATCAGATATTGTCTTTGTGTCAATAAATTTGTCACATTCGCTAAAGTTGTTTAGTTTCATGGTGAAAACAGGGTTTATAGCATGCTTCTCTTTGTCATAGCTGTAAAGTGTATCTTGTAGGTCATGGTATTGATTTACACATATATTAAAAAAGTCATTTGAAATTCTTGTATAAGGAACTTTTGGTTTCTTAGATTCAAATGCTATAGACACATCTTCTTTTATGTAGTTGCCTTCAAAATCTTGTTGCCATACTATCACGTTTCGACTAAATCCAAAGGCTGATATCAAATCTTTGTTATCGTCAATTGATATATTATAGTAAGCCATATTGTTTTTATTTGCTAGAGGTATGGTTCTTTTATAGTTGCCTTGTAAATCATATTCGTATATGCCTTTTGTACCCATAAAGTTAACGACAAAAATAGCATTTCTTTTTTCGTTAATATACAAGGTGTTAGTTCCTTTCATATATTCTCCAGGTCCATTTCCTACTGTTCCTATATTAGTTAAGAACTCCCCTGTTTTTCTGTTAAATAATTTAAGCTGGTTATTACCACCTGCGCCTATATAATTCTCAGAAATAGCGATAGGGCTGTTTTCCGATACATAAGCCTCTAATGAAGATTCAAGTTGAACAATTTCTATATCTTCAACAAGATTCGATAATTTCATAGTTAATGTATCTTTTACATTACTAGCCTCAACACATATAACACCATTTTCTAGAGTGGCTACCTGTATTGCTGTTTCTTGGCATGATACCAATGCTAAGAATAAAATAAGGGTTGTTAATTTTTTCATTTTTTTTAATAGTTTAAGTCGTGAAGTTACAAAAGTAATAAAATTTAATTAGTAATCAAACAATTAAAGTTTTTAAAAATTTTCTTTGGTTTAAATTGCAAACTTGTAATATATGATATTGTGAAAAAGAGTAAGTTTAAAAGTTGTAAATAGAGAGAAATTTAAGTGAATTTTATAAAAAAAGACTAAATTGTAATTTAATTTGGCCTTTTTTTGTGTAAAATAGATCTTAATTTACTAAAGATTTGTATTTTGTAATTATTTGAATTACAATACCTTAAAGTGTTAGTGTATTTTAATTTGTTTTAATTAGTAGGTATAAGTTTGTTTTGAATGTAATTTTGCAGTGAGAAATAAGAAAAAGAAGAAAAATAATAATCAAATAAATAAAGAAACTTAAAAAACTGTTAGTGATATGGGATTAAAATCAACTACATTTATGCTTAGCTTATTTTTGAGTCTGACGGCATTTTCTAGTACGGCACAGAAGTTATCTTCACCGAATGGGGAGCTAGA
Source organism: Rikenellaceae bacterium (assembly GCA_044433415.1). Taxonomy (GTDB): domain Bacteria; phylum Bacteroidota; class Bacteroidia; order Bacteroidales; family Rikenellaceae; genus JAWXTP01. The sequence continues at coordinate 46,202 of JAWXTP010000003.1, read as the reverse complement.
GTTAAACTTTGCTGTTACTACAAAAGGTGAACCAACTTACGATTTAACTTATAAAGGAAAGGATGTTGTTAAAACATCTAAACTAGGTCTTGAACTTAAAGGAGAAAGTGGATTGATAGATGGCTTTACAGTTTCAAAAATAGAGAACGCAACTTTTGATGAAACATGGACTCCTGTGTGGGGAGAAGTCAAAACTATACGTAACAACTATAATGAAATGGCTGTAACGCTTAATCAAGCGGCACAAGAACGAGATATTGTTATCCGTTTCCGTCTGTTTAATGATGGTGTTGGTTTTCGCTATGAGCTCCCTTTACAAAATAATCTAAACTATTTTGTTATCTCAGAGGAGAAAAGTGAATTTGCTATGGCAGGTGACCATAAAGCATTTTGGTTACCAGGTGATTATGATACACAAGAGTATAATTATAGCGAAACTAAACTTTCTGAGATTCGTCAAACGATGGATAAAGCGATAACTCCAAATTCATCGCAAACTCCTTTTTCACCTACAGGTGTACAGACTGCATTACAGATGAAAACTGACGATGGTCTTTATATAAACATACATGAAGCTGCACTTATAGATTACTCTTGTATGCACCTAAATCTTGATGATAAAAACTTTGTTTTCACTTCATGGTTAACACCAGATGCTGTTGGAGATAAAGGCTATATGCAAGCTCCTTGTCAAAGTCCTTGGCGTACAGTAATTGTAAGTGATGATGCTCGTGACATACTAAATTCAAAGTTGACACTTAACTTAAACGAGCCTTGTGCTTATGATGATACATCGTGGATTAAACCAGTAAAATATATAGGTGTTTGGTGGGAAATGATTACAGGCAAGAGCTCGTGGGCTTATACAGATGAAGTGCCATCAGTGAAATTAGGCGAGACAGATTACACTAAAACTAAACCTAACGGAAGACATGCAGCTAACAATGAACACGTAAAAGCGCATATTGATTTTGCTGCTGAACATGGTTTTGGTCAGGTGTTAGTTGAGGGTTGGAATCAAGGTTGGGAAGACTGGTTCGGCAAATCGAAAGATTATGTATTTGATTTTGTCACTCCTTATCCTGATTTTGATGTTAAGATGCTTAACGAGTATGCTGCAAAAAAAGGTGTTAAACTTATGATGCACCACGAAACATCTAGTTCTGTTCGTAATTATGAAAGACACATGGATGATGCATACCAATTCATGGTAGACAATGGTTACAATGCTGTTAAAAGTGGATATGTAGGTGATATTATCCCTCGTGGAGAACATCACTATGGTCAATGGATGGTAAATCACTATTTATATGCAATTAAGAAAGCCGCAGACTATAAAATCTCAGTTAATGCTCATGAAGCTATACGTCCTACAGGTCTTTGTCGTACTTACCCTAACCTTATAGGTAATGAGTCGGCTAGAGGTACAGAATATGAGGCGTTTGGCGGTAATGCACCTTTCCATACCACACTTTTACCATTTACTCGTCAGATAGGTGGTCCTATGGATTATACACCTGGGATTTTTGATACGCAGATGGATTTCCTAGGTCACGACAACCATAGTATAGTTCTTACGACTTTGGCTAAGCAAATGGCCTTATTTGTAACTCTTTATAGTCCTTTACAAATGGCAGCAGATTTACCTTCTAATTATGAAAAGCATATGGATGCTTTCCAGTTTATCAAAGATGTTGCTGTAGATTGGGATGAGAGCATTTACTTAGAAGCTGAACCAGGTGATTATGTGACTGTTGCACGTAAGGAAAAAGGTGCTAACAATTGGTTTGTAGGAGGTATAACAGATGAAAATAAACGAACTTCTACAATAGTATTAGATTTCTTGGATGCTGATAAAAAGTATGTAGCAACGGTTTATTCTGACGGTGATGATGCTGATTATTTAGATAACCCAGGTTCTTATAAAATCAAAAAGGGTGTAGTAACTAGTAAAACCAAATTGTCTATTGATATGGCAAGAAGTGGAGGATTTGCGATAAGTATTTTTGAGGCTACAGAGGCAGACAAAAAACTAAAAAGGCTTTAGGGGCTTCTAGAAACTGGTTTGTAATACTTTCAAATTTCAATAGACAAAACCAGTTTTTAGATTACCTTTATAAAGTGATTGAAACGAGAAGATGTACTATACATATATAACTAAAACTTAACAAGTATGAATAAGATTAAAAAACTGACTGTAGTAATGACAGTGTTTATGACACTGTTAAACACGGTACTCTACGCACAGAATGGGTCAACTGTGAATGGTAGAGTTGTTGATTTAAACGGTAATCCAATTGTGGGAGCAACCATAATTGAGCAGGGCACCTTTAATGGAGGAACGTCGGATTTTGAAGGTAAATTCCAAGTTAAATTAACAAAAGACAACTCTTTTCTGGAAATTTCATACGTAGGGTATGAAGATGTAGTTCTTTCAGCGTCTTCAACTTTACTTTTGAATATCCAGCTTAAAGAAGATGCAATGCAACTAAATGAAGTAGTTGTAATTGGTTACGGTACTGTTAAAAAGAGCGACTTAAGTGGTTCTGTAGTAACAGTTAAGCCTGAGGAAACTAACCGTGGAGCTGTAACTTCTCCTCAAGAGCTGCTTCAAGGTAAGGTTGCTGGTCTTTCTATTGTTTCTGGTGATGGTGGTCCTGGTTCAGGCTCAACTATCCGTATCCGTAGTGGTGCTTCATTAAATGCATCTAATGATCCTCTAGTAGTGATTGACGGAGTTCCAGTTTCTAGTGATGCAGCTCCTGGCACTTCAGATCCTTTATCTACAATCAACCCTAATGACATTGCGTCAATGACTGTACTTAAAGATGCTTCTGCAACTGCTATTTATGGTTCGCGTGCTTCGAATGGTGTAATCATCATTACAACTAAAAAAGGAACTAGTGGAGCTATGAAATTATCTTACAATAGCACTTACTCTATTAAGGATCCTTACCAACGTGTAAATGTTATGAATGGAGACGAGTTTCGTGCTGCCGTTACAGAGCAATATGCTGCTGGAACAGCTCTAGGAGATGCTGCACGTGAGCTTCTTTCTATCTATCCAGAACAATCAACAGATTGGCAAGATGCTATCTATCAATTAGGACTTAGCACAGACCAAAATATCTCGGCTTCTGGTAAAGTAGCATTCTTACCTTACCGTGTGTCTTTAGGTTATAACAAAGAACGTGGTACACTTAAAACTTCTGACTATGAACGTTACACAGGTTCTATTAACCTTAGTCCTAAGTTTTTTGATGAGCACCTTTCTGTAGATGTTAACTTTAAAGGTACTATCAATAACAACCGTTTTGCTGATAGTGGAGCTGTAGGAGCTGCTGTATATTACGATCCTACAAAACCTATCTACACTAGCGATGCTTACGGCTATAATGGTTATTACAATCACACTAGCAGTGCTTTAACTTCACCAACACCTAACACTCTTTCAGCTGTTAACCCTCTTTCTTTACTTTATGATGTAAATAATTCAGGTACAACATATAGAACTTTAGGTAATGTACAGTTAGATTATAAGATTCATGGTTTTGAAGATTTACGTGCTAATTTAAACTTAGGTTATGATTCAGCAACTTCAACAGGTGATAGCTATGTTGCTAATGGCTCTTTCCAATCAGCTAAAGATAGTGAATTTGCTTACATAGGTCAAGGTAGCTCATGGGATAACAAACGTGAAAATAAACTTCTTGACTTTTACTTAAGCTATAGCAAAGAGCTAGAGTCTATAAAAAGTAGAGTAGACGTAATGGCTGGTTATTCATGGCAACATTTCTACTATGAAAACTTCAGCCAAGGTAAATCTAATGTTACTGAAAATGCAGGCGCTATGGAAGGTTGGGAATATAGTGATAATGAAGGTCGCTACCTTCGTTCGGGAGCTTATGCTGTTCCTTATGAAAACTACCTAGTTTCTTTCTTTGGACGTATGAACTATAGTTACGACAATCGTTTCTTACTTACTGCTACACTTCGTCGTGATGGTTCTTCACGTTTCAGTGAAAACAACCGTTGGGGTTTATTCCCATCAGCTGCATTAGCCTGGACTATTAGTAATGAGAAATTTATGGAAGGTACTTCAGATGTTCTTTCTCAGTTAAAAGTACGTGCTGGTTATGGTGTTACAGGTCAACAAGAGATAGGTGACTACCTTTATATGCCTAACTACTCATTTGGTAGCAATATTAACAGTTCTTACCTAGGTGATTTACTTCTTAAACCTAACGGTTATAGCCCAGATTTGAAATGGGAAGAAACAACAACTTATAATGTCGGTGTAGATTACTCTTTCTTAAGTAATCGTATCACTGGTAGTATAGAATATTATCAAAAACATACATCAGATTTATTAAATACAGTTAGTGCTCCAGCAGGAACAAACTTCTCTAATGAAGTTCTTGCTAATGTTGGTACTATGAAAAATGAAGGCGTTGAATTTAGTGTAAATGCTGTAGTTATTCAAGCAGAAAACTTCTCTTGGGATATTGGTTATAATGTAACTTGGAATAAGAGCGATATCACTAAACTGACAGCTAATTACAATCCTGATTATGAGGGTATCACAGCAGCTACTGCTCCTTATGGTACAAATGTAGTACTTTCAAGACACCAAGTAGGTTATTCTCCTTATAATTTCTGGTTATTCCAACAAGTGTATGACGAAAATGGTCGTCCTATTCAAAATGCGTTAGTAGACAGAAATGACGATGGACAAATTACAGATGCTGACCGTTATTTTACAGGGAAAAGTGCCCTAGCAGATTTTTATATGGGCTTTAGCTCTCAGTTTAAATACAAAAATTGGGATTTAGGTTTTAATCTTCGTGCAAGTCTAGGAAACTATGCTTTCAATGCAGCTAATGCTGATAATGGTTCGTTATATGGTTTTAGTAATCAAGGGTCCATCTCTAACTATAATGTTACAGCTATAGAGTATACAGGTTTTACTCAACTTAGCTCTGTAGACCAAAAATGTAGTGACTTATTCTTAGAGGATGCTTCATTCTTGAAAATGGATAACTTAACTTTAGGTTATAGCTTTAAAGATGTATTCTCTACTAAGTTGTCAGGTCGTATAAGTGGTTCTGTGCAAAATGTATTTACTATAACAAAATATTCAGGCTTAGATCCTGAGATTCCTGGAGTGTCAGGTATAGATAATAACATTTGGCCACGTGCAAGAACATTTACTTTAGGTTTGTCATTTAATTTATAAAATTTAAAATTATGGATATAAGATATATAATAACTCCTGCGATTGTTGCAGCTTCTCTATCTCTGTCAAGCTGTACAAAAGATTTAGATGTTGTCCCTTTGGATAAGAATGTTATTTCAGCAGATAAGGCTTATACAGATGCTGAAAGTTATACAAAAGGCCTAAGTAAAATATATTCTGTATGGTCACTTTCTGGTCAAGATGGTGCAGGTTCTTCAGATATTTCAGGTCTTGACCCAGGTAACACAGTACTTTTCCGTTCGTGGTGGACTTTACAAGAAAATACTTCTGATGAAACAAAATGTTCTTGGCCAGACACTTGGGTGTCTACTATTAACTCTCTTACTTGGAATACTGCTCAGGTAGAATCAATAGAGGGAGTTTACCAACGTTGCATGTATATCGTGGCTCTTGTGAATGAGTTTATGAAAAATGTGGGTAATGCTCCTTCTGAAATAAACGTTGCAGAATATAGTGCCGAAGCAAGATTCAGTAGAGCTCTAGCATACTATACTCTTATGGATATGTTTGCTTTACCTCCTTTTATCACTGAACAAAACTACAGTATCAACCCTGCTCCACTTGAGAGAGCTGAGTTGTTTAACTGGATAGAAAGTGAGTTAGTAGCAATCAGTGAAGTCCTTCCTGTGAAAACTGCCCAGTATGGTCGCGCTGATCAAAGTGCTGTTAATGCTCTTTTAGCTCGTATGTACTTAAATGCTGAGGTTTACACTGGTGTGGAGCGTTATGATGATTGTGTGGCAGCTACTAAAGCGATACTATCTACAGGTAGCTATAGCTTAGCCGATAATTATGCTGAATTATTTATGGCTGATAATGGTGAGAATGCTAATACAAGACAAGAAATTATTTTCCCTATAATTTTTGATGGTATCTTAACTCAATCTTATGGTATGGGTGCTATCCTACTAGGTTCTCGTGGTTCAAGTGTTGGTACTGTAGAATCTTACGGCTGTGAAGGTGGCTGGGATGGTTTCCGTGCTACAGGTAACCTTGTTAGAAACTTCCAATTTGAGAGTACTGATGAGTCTACTTGGACAAGTGATAATATCATAGATTCACGTGGTATTTTCTATAGTGATGGTAAGAGTCTAGATATTACAACCACAGCTGTAGGTTCATTTGCAACTGAAGGATGGTCTGTATATAAATATACTAACTTAAATAGTGATGGCACAGCAGGACAAAACAAGGCTTTCCCTGATACTGACTTCCCTATGTTCCGTTTAGCAGACGTATACCTTATGTATGCTGAGGCTGTTGCTCGTGGTGGTGCAGGTGGTGACCTTGCAACTGCTGTAGGTTATGTAAATGAGCTTCGTAGGAGAGGTTATGGAAGTACAGATTATGATATAGATGCAACATGGTTATCAGCTAACGCAAAAGTTGCAGGTACTAGCGCATCAGTTGCCTATGGTAATATCCTTAATGAGCGTGCTCGTGAGCTATACTGGGAAGGAACACGTCGTACAGACCTTATTCGTTATGACCTGTTTACATCTTCATCTTATGTTTGGGCTGAAAAAGGTGGTATTATCACTGGAGTAGGTGTTGATAGCAAGTACAACGTATTCCCTATCCCTCAAACTGATATGAGTGTTAATAGTAATCTTATACAAAACCCCGGCTACTAGGGGGGATGTTGTGTCCGGCGGGAACTTTTGGGATGCTTTTCCCAATAACGGCCTACATTTGCGACCTTTCTGGGCATTTCAATGCTCACAGCGCACGAAGGCTGCTGTGCTTAAAATGCCCAGAAACGCCGCAAATCTAAGCCATTCTTGAAAAAAGAGAGACGGCGGTTTCCTGCCCTATGCAGATTAAAGAATCTCAATTTAATTTATTTTAATCTGATTGGTTTAGAAAATATAAAAGTTAAATCGTTAGCAGAAGTATTGATTTATGTTTTGTGGGTTAAATATTAAAGTTGCTTTTGTCAGTATATATGTTGTTGGTTCGCAATGCTTTTGCTTTCGATTTAATTGTAGAACTCCCCTTTAGAAACATACAAAAAAAGAATAGTATGAAAAAGATTTTAAGTTATATATCAGTTTTATGTGTCGCGCTGATGTCAACAAGTTGTGAAAGCGACCTAGAAAAGGAAATTTATGATGCTAATAGCGCATTACCTGCTGTAATAAGTGATATTGCAAGCTCGTATGTGCTAGAAGCAGATTTGTCAGGAGATTTAGCTCTTACAGTGGAATGGAGCGAACCTGACTTTGGGTTTAATGCAGCTGCAACAAATAATCTAGAAATGGATGTTGCAGGGAACTCATTTGAAGGAAAAGAAGTGTTAACTTCTATCAATGATGGCGGTAAATATGAGGTTACTCATAAAGAGCTAAATAGTACAATCTTGAAATTGTTAGAAAAGTATGAACTTCCTATGGATGAAGTGTCTTTAGAGCTAAGAGTAGTGTCTTCTTTCTCTGATGCAGTCACAGCTTTAATTTCAAATATTGTTACAACTAAGATAACTCCTTTCTCTGGTGAGAAAGAATATCCTCTTATTGCAGTTCGTGGAGATTACTGTGGTTGGGACTTTAACTCAGCACAGAAAATATATTCAGAAAATAGTGATGATGTATATAGCGGTATGATATATTTCGATGGAAAAGCCGCCAATGGATGGAAACTTTGTGAAGATGAAGGTTGGTCTGTTAGCTGGAGTGTTGCAGAAGAAGCTGCTGCACCAACAGAACCTGAAAGTCTTACACTAGACGGAGGTTCAAATATCAAAGATTTCGGTAAGATGTTCTACAAGTTTGAGTTTGATAAAACAACTTTGGAACTTACAGTTTCTGCATCTTACGACACATGGGGTGTTGTAGGGGACTGTACTGGTTGGGGAGGCAGTCCCGATGCAGAAATGTCACTTTCTTCTGAGGTCGACGAGACAGGCGCTACACAACATTTCTTAACTGCAACAGTAGATTTAGTGGCTGGTCAAGGTTGGAAAGTACGTGCTGATAATACCTGGGGTAAAGACTTTGGTTCTGGTACTTTTGAAGAAGAACCTGCTGGAGCTGATGGTAATTACTCAATTCCAGAAGATGGTAATTACACTATTAAATGGTATTTCAATAAAGTGGAACAGAAATTAACAATGACTAAAAATTAGTGATGTTATATAAGTGGTTAGTTGTTAGTATGTTACTAGCGACTAGCCACTTATAATATTTAACCTTTTTGTTTGACTACATGCTTAGTATAGGCATGTTGCAGGGTGTTTTATGCCTACATTTCTGAAATTCTCTATAATAACATTCCTTTCTAAAGTGAAAACGTATGAATAAATTATCTTTAATTATAACTAGCTTATTTGGCTTAGCTCAGCTCTATAGCTGTAGTGCTTCCGCGGTAAAATGCGAACCAGTAAGCGATGAAAAAATAGTTGTTTATCAGGTTTTTACTAGACTTTTTGGGAGTGACAAGCCAAATCCTATTGTGGATGGTAGTTTGTCCCAAAATGGTGTAGGTAAATTTGCTGATTTCACCGCTACAGCCCTTGATAGCATAGCTGCAATGGGTATGACTCATATTTGGTATACAGGTGTAATAGAACACGCTTCTATTTACTCTACAGATACGGTGGGAGGGCTACATAGTAACCACCCAGGAGTAATAAAAGGTAAAGCAGGGTCACCTTACGCCATAAAAGATTACTATGATGTAAATGGTTATTTGGCTAGTAGCTTAAATACAAGGATGCAGGAGTTTGAAAGTTTGATTGACCGTTCACATAAAGCAAACCTTAAAGTCATAATAGACTTTGTTCCAAATCATGTTGCTAGAGGGTATCATTCAGATGTAGCACCTAAAGATGTGAAAGATTTTGGCATAGATGATGATGTGAGTTGTGCATTTAAGGCGAATAATAACTTTTATTACATTCCTAACAAGCCTTTAAAACCTCAATTTGCTACAAATAAAGAATGTAAAGCCTATGAGGAGTTTCCTGCTAAGGCAACAGGTAATGACGTGTTTTCTGCTGAGCCTAAAATTGAAGACTGGTATGAAACTGTGAAATTGAATTATGGTGTTGATTACGAGAATGGTAAAGCTAGCTATTTTGATCCCCTACCTAATACATGGACTAAGATGCGCGACATACTATTGTTTTGGGCTTCAAAAGGGGTTGATGGTTTTAGATGTGATATGGCAGAGATGGTGCCTTGTGAATTTTGGCAATGGGCGATTGCTGAGGTAAAGGCAGAATATCCTGATTTAGTATTTATAGCTGAGATTTATAACCCTCAGGCTTATGAGGATTATATCAAAAGAGGAGGCTTTGATTATCTATATGACAAGGTAGGTCTTTATGATACACTGAAAGCCATTGTTCAAGGCCGTGCGTCAACATCTGCTATAAGTGCAGATAGGCAGAAGATAGCTCCAGTTCAACAACACATGCTTAATTTCTTAGAAAACCATGACGAGCAAAGAATAGCATGGAAAGAATTTGCAGGTGATGCAAAAGCTGGTATTCCTATGATGTTAGTATCTACTCTTAGTGATAACATCCCTATGATGGTTTATTTTGGTCAAGAGTTAGGTGAGGAATCCCCTGACGAAACAGGTTTTTCAGGTGCTGACGGACGTTCTACTATCTTTGATTTTTGGACTCTCCCTTTGTATCAAGCATGGCGCAATGGAGGTAAATTTGATGGGGCAGGGCTTACAGTAGAACAAAAGAAATTAAGAAGTCAATATATTTCTATTTTGAAGATGGCAAATGAGGAATTAGCTTTCAGGGATGGGGAATTTATTGATTTAACTTTGGCTAACCCTAACTCTAGTAGTAAAGTTTATGCTTTTGTTAGATGTACAGAATCTGAAGCTGCATTGGTAGTTGTAAATTTATCAAACGAAAAAGTTAAAACGTCATACGAACTGCCAAAATCATTGAAAGCCTTTCCTTCTACATCATTTAAGAATGTGATTTTTAATAATGGGAAAATTAATAGTTGTGATGGTTTGGAGAGTGATATTTTCCTTCGTGAGTCTAATGTTATAGAGCTTGATTTAGAGCCTTATAGGTCTATAGTTTTGAAAAATTAGTGTGTTTATTAAAATTAAAAAAATATGAAAAAGCCTGATAGGTCATTTTGGCAATTATGGAATATAAGTTTTGGCTTTCTTGGGGTACAGATAGCCTATGCACTACAAAGTGCAAATATTTCACGCATCTTTGCAACACTAGGTGCAGACCCTCATTCACTTAGCTATTTTTGGATACTTCCACCACTTATGGGTATGATAGTACAGCCAATAGTGGGTTCTATGAGTGATAAAACGTGGACTCGATGGGGAAGACGTAAGCCTTATTTGTTTTTTGGAGCGTTAATAGCAGTGTTGGTAATGGTTTTGCTGCCAAATTCTGGTAGTTTAGGGTTAACCCTACAAGCGGCAATGAGTTTTGGACTGTTTATGTTAATGTTGCTTGATACTTCAATTAACATGGCTATGCAACCATTTAAAATGTTGGTTGGCGATATGGTTAACAATAAACAAAAGGCGAAAGCATATTCTATTCAAAGTTTTCTATGTAATGCGGGTAGTCTTTTAGGTTACTTATTCCCGTTTGTGTTAACTTGGTTTGGAGTGAATAATGTTGCTAAAGAGGGTGTCATCCCTGATTCTGTGATTTACTCATTTTATGCAGGTGCCGCAATATTAATATTATGCGTAATTTATACAAGCCTTAAGGTTAAGGAGATGAACCCTAAAGAATATGAGGCTTTTCATGGTATCTCAGACGAAGAAAAACAAGGTAAGCGAGATTTTGTTTCTTTACTTGTCGCAGCGCCTAAATCTTTCTGGACTATAGGTCTTGTACAACTGTTTTCTTGGTTGGCGTTTATGTATATGTGGACTTATACTAATGGCGCTATAGCTAAAAGTGTGTGGGGAGCTACTGATACTCACTCTTTGGGTTATCAAGAAGCTGGTAACTGGGTAGGCGTTTTGTTTGCAGTACAGGCTATAGGTTCTGTTGTTTGGGCGGTAGTTTTGTCTCAGTTTAAGTCTCAGAAATGGGGGTATGCACTAAGTTTATTATTAGGGGGTGTAGGTTTCATATCTACAGGTTTTATTAATGACCAATACATGTTATTTGTATCATTCTTATTGGTAGGCTGTGCTTGGGCAGCTATGCTTGCTATGCCTTTTGCTCTACTTACAAACTCCCTTTCTGGTCGTAACATGGGAGCGTACCTAGGTTTGTTTAACTGTACTATCTGTCTTCCTCAAATTATTGCGGCACTTATAGGTGGAGTAATTCTGAAAATGGTAGGAGGTCTACAAGTTAATATGTTAATCGTAGCAGGGGTTTCATTAATCTTAGGTGCGTTGTCTGCATATTTTATTTCTGACCGCACAAAAGAATAATTATTTTACCCTGCTTAGTTAAAAAACTATCATTATATTTGTTGAAATTCTTTTTTATGTAATTTAAAAATTGTACTTTTATGAAAAATTATAAGTTAATATATTTAATTATGACAATAGTGACCTTAAGTTCATGTGTGGGACAAACAGCTCAAATGGCTAAGGTGGATGTGAGTTCCATCGCGAATGCTAGTGGAGAGGTTAAGCGTATAGAACCGCTTAGCTGGTGGGTTGGCATGAATTTGCCACTACAGCTTATGGTACAGGGAGACGATATTTCTTCTTGGGATGTTGCTCTTGCCGTGGAGTCAAAAGATGTAAAAATTGCTAAAGTTGAGAAAGCTGATAATCCTAACTTCTTATTTATAGATGTTGAGATTAGTGAAAAGGCTACCCCAGGTGAATATCATTTCGTATTTAGTCGTGGTGATAAGAGCTTCAAAATGGCGTATAACATAAATGAACGTCAAAGTGGTTCTAGAGAGCGTAAGAGTTTCACTACAGCAGATATGATTTACCTCTTGATGCCTGACCGTTTTGTAAATGGTGATGAGTCTAATGATTCTACAGCTGATACAGCTGATAAGCTAAGTCGTGATGAGCTTTTTGGTCGTCATGGCGGAGATATTCAGGGTATAATTAACCGATTAGATTATATCGCTGAGCTTGGTGCAACAGCAATTTGGTCTACACCTTTGCTTTTAGACGACGAAAAAGAACATTCTTATCATGGTTATGCTTGTGCAGATTATTACAAAATAGATTCTCGCTATGGAAGTAATGAGCTATATCGTACTATGGTTGAAGAAAGTCACAAAAAAGGATTAAAAGTTATAATGGATATAGTAACTAATCACTGTGGAGCTGCACATTGGTGGATGAAAGATATGCCTTTTAATGATTGGGTGCATAAGTTTGATAGCTACACAGGTACTAATAATTTGTTTTCTACTAATATGGATACTAATGCTTCTAAATACGATTTAAACATTCAAGAGAGCGGTTGGTTTGTAGAGTCTATGCCTGATATGAACCTTGATAACCCTTATATGTTACAGTATTTTAAACAGTGGGCTATTTGGTGGATAGAATATGCAGGTTTGGATGGACTAAGAGTTGATACTTATCCATATAACGAAAAACAGCCTATGAGTGAATGGTGTAAGGCCGTACGTGAGGAGTATCCTAATATGAATATCGTTGGGGAGTGTTGGACTTCTTCTATTCCTCAATTAGCATACTGGCAGGCTGATAACGCTAATAAAGATGGCTTTAATTCTAATCTTCCTTCTATTATGGATTTCCCTTTGCGTGATGTTATCTGTGAAGCACTTCCTTCAAATGGTAAAAACTGGGGTGAAGGTATGATAAAAGTTTATAATGCTCTTTCTCATGACTTTGTATATCAGGATTTGTCTAACATGTTGATTTTTACAGCTAATCATGACACTGACCGTATAGGTGATATAGTGAAGAAAAGCCCTAAACGTGCTAAAATAGCTATGACTATGCTTGCTACTATGCGCGGTATACCTCAGATTTTTTCTGGTGATGAGATGATGTTTGTTTCAAAAGATTTATCTATGGGGCATGGTGGATTACGTGTAGATTTCCCTGGTGGCTGGTCTACAGATAAGGTAAATCTATTTAATGCTGACGAAAGAGGTAAAGTAGAAAGTGATGTGTTTAACCATACTAAGCACCTGTTTAATTGGAGAAAGTCTAAAGATGTAATCCATAATGGTAAAACCTTGCATTTTGGAACACGTGATAATACTTATGCTTATTTTAGATACAATGATAGTGAAGCTGTATTTGTATTTATTAATAACTCTAAAGATAAAAAAACAATACCATGGTCAAACTATGCTGAGATTACAGAGTCATTAACTGATGGAGTTGATGTTGTGACAGGAAACGCTATAACTATTACTGATTCTACTGTGGTGAAAGCTCGTGAAGCTATTGTTGTTGAATTTAAAAATATGGGGAACTTCTAGAGCTTCCCTAAAAACTTAAAATAATGAGACTTAAATTAAAAATAGATTATCACACTTCTAACGGTGAGTTTGTGAGTGTTGATTGTAAAGGAGAAAAGTGTTTCCTGAAAAATGTGGGAGGTGCAACCAAATTAGGTGAGCTAACCGTTGATAATGATGACGTTATAGAATACACTTATAGTGTGGGTGATAGGAAAGAATGGGGTAAGGCTCATTTTATTAAAGCCGCTAAGAGCGTGACATCTTGTTGCGTTATTGATAGATGGCAAGATATGCCAAAAAATAGCATATTTTATACTTCGCTATTTACGCAATCTGTTTTTAAGAGAAGTAACCCTAAGGAATCTATTTTAGAGAATGATTCTATAGTTGTGGCTGTAAGTTCGCCTTTGATAGAAACAACACAAAGTCTTGTTATGGTTGGAAGTTCAGAGGCGTTAGGAGAGTGGGATGTCTCTAAAGGTATAACAATGACCGATAGCAAGTTTCCTATGTGGTTAAGTCCATCGTTAGTGTGCACAGAAGAACTTCTTAGATCAGAATTTAAGTTTGTTATTGTAGATAATATAACAGGTGAAGTAGTAGCTTGGGAAGATGGTGAAAATCGTAGATTTTACGGTTTAGATAACATTCAAGAAGATGCTATTTTATACAATGTAACAAGTACAAGTTTTAACTTAAAACCTTGGCGTGGTGCAGGAGTAGCTATACCTGTTTTCTCTTTGAGAAGTGAGAGTAGCATGGGTGTGGGTGACTTTATGGATTTAAAGAAGATGGTAGATTGGGCGGCTATAACTAAGCAGAAAATCATCCAAATTTTGCCTATAAACGACACAACAATGACTCATACATGGCAGGATTCTTACCCATACAATGCTAATTCTATATTTGCTTTACATCCTCAGTATATCTCTTTAGCAGCGGCAGGTAGGCTTAGTGATGCAGCGTTGCAAAGTAAGTACGAAAAAGAGGGACAGGAGTTAAACCTGCTAGCTGAGATAGACTATGAAGCTGTAACCAAGCTGAAAGATGGATATATGAGACAGTTATATTCTGAGGTTGGAGCGTCTCAGTTACAAGAAGATGAGTTTAAATGTTTCTTTGAGAAAAATAGTTATTGGTTAGAGCCTTATGCTTTATTTTCTTTGTTGAGAGATAAATATTCTACAGTAGATTTTGCACAGTGGGGCGCTGAGGCTTTATATAGTGAGGAGTTGCTTACTAAGTACAGAAATGAACATTATGAGGAGTTAGGTTATTATTATTTTGTGCAGTATAATCTTCATAAACAGCTTGTTGAGGTGAGAGCTTATGCTCAAACTAAGGGGGTTGTATTTAAGGGTGATATTCCTATAGGTGTTAGTCGCACTAGTGTAGATGTATGGGTTTCTCCTGAGCTTTTCCACTTGAACTCACAGGCAGGAGCTCCACCAGATGATTTCTCTATAAACGGACAAAACTGGGGTTTCCCAACTTATAACTGGCCTGAGATGGCAAAAGATGGTTATAGTTGGTGGAATAAGAGATTTAAGAAAATGGCAGAATATTTTGATGCTTATCGTATAGACCACATCCTAGGATTTTTTAGAATTTGGGAGATTCCTTTAGATTCTGTTCATGGTTTGTTAGGACACTTTAGCCCTGCTATGCCTTTCTCTATTTCTGAATTGCGTGAGATTTATGGTTTCCAATTTGATGAATCACAGACTAAGCCTTCTATAAATAACTGGATAATAGGAGAGTTTTTCAAAGATAAAGCAGAAGAAGTTAAAGCTACTTATTTAGATTATAAAGGTAATGATAGTTATGTACTTAAGCCTGAGTATGACTCTCAAGTTAAGATAAAAGCTGCTGTTAGTGATAAGGTGTTATGTGAAACTTTGATGTCTTTATTTAATGAGCTTTTATTTATTGAAGATCCTTATCAAAAGGCTCATTACCACCCTAGAATATCGGCACAAAGTAGTTATAAATTTAGGGCTATGAGTGATTATGATAAGGCACGTTTTAATAGAGCTTATGATGATTTCTATTACCATAGGCATAATGATTTCTGGTATAAAGAAGCTATGCAAAAGCTACCTATGCTTGTTAAAACTACAGATATGTTAACTTGTGGTGAGGATTTAGGTATGATACCTGACTGTGTACCTGCTGTTATGGAAAGTGAACAAATCCTGTCACTAGAAATTCAACGTATGCCAAAAGATCCTTCTTTAACATTTGGTGAACCTTGGAATTATCCTTACCTGGCTGTATGTACCACATCTACTCATGATATGGATCCAATAAGAGCTTGGTTACTAGAGGATAAGGCTGTATCTGATAATTATATTAAAAATATATTGGGTGATAATTCTACTATTGAAGATGATGCATCAGGAAAGGTATGTTCTTTAATTGTGGAACAACATCTTAACTCACCTGCTATGTGGACTATACTTCCTTTGCAGGACTGGCTTTCTATGGATGAAGACTTACGTAAAGAGGACCCTAACTCTGAGCGTATAAACATCCCTGCAAACTCACGCCACTACTGGAGATATAGAATGCACCTTACAATAGAGCAACTTATTAGTGAAGAAGGCTTTAATGTGATGGTGAAGACTATGATTGAGGACTCTAGTAGGTAGAGGTGCTTTATGATATTGTGAAACTATAGGGGAGTTCTAGGAACTGGTTTTATTCGAAAGTGATAAAAGCTAGTTTCTAGAAGTTCCCTATAATTTTCTTATAACTTATGTATTGATAAATATATTAACAATGATGAATACAAAAATAATATTATTTTTATTATTGACTTTACTTGTTTCGTGCTCAACATCAGTAAAAAGAGAGAAAATATTAAAAAATGAAGCAGTACCTTATGGGCACATTGAAAGACTGTTCTTACCTTCAAAACATGTTCCTACAAGAGCAGTAGATATTTGGTTTCCTGATAATTACCCATCGTTAGGAAAATATAATGTTCTTTATATGCATGATGGAGGTGCGTTATTTGGTCTTGAAGCACCAAGTTTTCTGACTGATGGAGAGTGGATGATGGACGAAAAGATATCCAACCTTATGACTGAAGGTAAAATAGAGCCAACAATAGTTGTCGGAATACATAATATAGGTCAAGAACGTGCTATAGAGTATTTTCCTCAAGAAGCAATATCTGATATAGATGTTTCGCTCTTAGTTGGAGGTCACCTTGATAGTCTTGCACAAAAAGGAAGGGCAGATAATTATTTGCGTTTTATTGTAGAAGAATTAAAACCTTATATAGATTCTGAATTAGAAGTAAATACGTCTAAAGAAAGCACTTATATCATGGGTTCTAGTATGGGAGCGTTGATTTCTATGTATGCAATATGTGAATATCCTGATTTGTTTAATGGAGCTGGATGTTTATCTACTCATTGGGTTGGTCAAATGGAGCAAAACGATGAAATACCAAATGCGATAATAAAGTATATGGCTAGTAGTCTTCCTTCATCTACAGATCATAAAATGTATTTTAGTACAGGTAATCAAGGTTTAGATTCTTTATATCCCATTCATCAACAAAAGGTAGATTCATTAATGGAAGATAAAGGATTCAAAGAGTCTAAAGATTATAAAAGTGAATACTTTAAAGGTGAAGATCATAAGGTAAGTTCGTGGGTTAAAAATTTAAATTCTCCAGTGTTATTTTTAATGGGCAAGTAAAACAGCTGTAAATTGTTGTTAAAGATTAGGGAAATTCTAACACTGTTTTAGAATTTCCCTAATTAGCATTGGTACTGTTTTTGTAAGTTGCTTGTTATGAAAAAGTTATTGATTGTATTGTCTGTTTTATCCACAATTTCATGTGGAGGGTCAAGGGCTCAACAGAAAGAAAAAGTTATTACTATGAATGAGTTAACAGCACAAGAAAAATATGTTATTGAGCATAAGGGTACAGAACGTCCTTATTCGGGTGAGTATTATGCCTTTGATGAAGAGGGAGTGTATATCTGTAAACGATGTGATACTCCGCTTTATCAATCGACAGATAAGTTTGATTCTGGTTGCGGATGGCCTTCTTTTGATGACGAAATAGAGGGAGCAGTGACGCGCGTTCTAGATGCTGACGGCAGTCGTACAGAAATAATTTGTACTGCTTGTGATGCTCATTTAGGGCATGTTTTTGAAGGTGAAGGGTTTACGGATAAAGATACAAGGCACTGTGTAAATTCTATATCTATGAAGTTTGTTCCAGCGCCTAAACAGGAAGTGGCATTTTTTGCTGGTGGCTGCTTTTGGGGAGTAGAACACCTTATGCAACAGCAAGAAGGAGTTTTAAGCGTTGAATCAGGTTACATAGGAGGAATAACCGAAAATCCAACTTATAAAGACGTGTTAAGTCATACAACAGGGCATGCAGAAGCTGTGCGTATAGTTTACGATTCTACAAAAGTAGATTATGAAACTTTAGCTAAGTTATTCTTTGAGATACATGATCCTACTCAGCTAAATAGACAAGGACCAGATATAGGAGATCAATATCGTTCAGAGGTATTTTATACAACTCCGCAACAAAAAGAAATAGCTGAGAAGCTAGTAGATACTTTAAGATCTAAAGGATACAATGTTGTGACACAAGTTACAGAAGCTACACGTTTCTATCCAGCAGAAGAATATCATCAAGATTACTATGAGCGTAAGGGAACAGAACCTTATTGTCACTCTCGAATTAAGAGGTTCTGAGATTTTTGTACTAGTTTTTTTTGATGTATGCTTTAATTTAGCATAATATTTATTATCTTTGTGAAAATCCTTAATTCACAGTAAGTAACAATGGAAAAACAAAGAAAATCATCAAAAGAGAGTAGTGGTCAGTTGTTCAACAGATACATCTGGTTAGTAGATACAATTATCCGCAAAGGTAGAATTACTTTTGAAGAGATAAATGAAACATGGATAAGCTCTTCACTAAATAATGGTGGTGATGAATTACCGCTTCGTACTTTTCACAACCATAGAAAAGTAATAGAACAGATGTTTGATATCAACATAGAATGTGATAAGCGCTCAGGTTATCTATATTATATAGAAGTCGCTGAAAATGAAGGTAATAATGTAGTGAGACAATGGCTTATCAATACTTTTGTCGTAAACAACGTAGTAAATGAAAATCAGAATTTAAAAGATAGAATTTTATTAGAAAGGACACCTAGTGGTCAGCGTTTTTTAACTCAAGTTATTGAGTCTATGCGTGATGGTGTTGCTTTAGAAATGACTTATCAAAACCTTGAAGATGAAGAAACTTCAGCCTTTGTCATTGAACCCTACTGTGTAAAAATGTTTTGTCAAAGGTGGTATGTCATAGCTAAGAGTGCTAGCAGAAACAAGATAAACGTATATGCTCTTGATAGAATAGAGCAATTGAAAACCACGGATATAGCATACACCATGCTAGAAAATTTTGATGCAGCTGAATATTTTAAAGACTCATTCGGAATAATAGTAGATGATAGCTATGAAGTCGAAGAAATACATTTCAGAGCTTATGGTGAAAAAATACCTACCCTTAGAAACTTCCCTCTCCACCACAGTCAATATGAAATAGAAACCGAAGATGATTATTCTACTTTTGCTATAGAAGTGAAATTAACCCAGGATTTCCGTCAGGAGCTTTTATCCCATGGCGCTGATTTAGAGGTAGTCTATCCTACATGGTTCAGAAACGAAATTAAGGATATGGTACAAGAACAATGGGTCGCTTATAATAGGTTTATTGTAGGGTAATATTAAATATTGTAATTCTATGAAAATAAATAATATAAAACAAATAATTCACCAACCCGAAGGGCGTAGGTTGGAGTTTAAGGAACAGCTATCAGCAAACTCAGACATCGCAAAGACCGTCGTTGCATTTGCTAATGATGCTGGTGGAGATATATTCTTTGGCGTTGCAGATGAGCCTCGTGCTATTGTTGGGCTTGATAGTGATAGTCTTATGGAGTTGGAGGAGCAGGTTAGCAGTATCATTTATGACCGTTGTTATCCTGCGATTTTACCTGAGATTAAATTTGTGTCGGTCGATGATAAGCAGTTGATGCAGGTTAGTATCTTTCGTGGTAGCACTCCACCATATTATATTAAAGAGCAAGGTAAGCATAACGGTACGTATATTCGTGTTGGGTCGACTAATCGCAAGGCTGATATTGATATTATCTCGGAGTTGGAGCGTAAGAGACGTAATATCTCATTTGATAGTGAGGTTGTACTTGAAAAGAGTGTTGCTAATTTAAATATCAGTGGATTAAAATCTATTTACGAGGAGAAAACAGGTGAGCCATTTAATAACCAAGTACTGCGAAAACTTGATTTAGTTAAAGAGGAGCAAGGTGTTGAATACCCAACTAATGCTCTTCTGTTGCTATCTGACGATTCTCTGCGCAATACATTTTTTCACTTTGCTAAGGTTGAGTGTGCGAGATTTAAGGGGACAACTTCCGATGTTTTTATTGATAGAAAAAGTATCACTACAAATATTGTATTGCAAGCTGAGGAGGCATTTAAATTTGTCCTTCGCAACATAAACGAAGGTGCCACAGTTAAGGGTGTTTATACTGTTGGACGTTGGGAGTATCCGATAAAGGCTATACGTGAAGTGCTGAGAAATTCAGTGGTGCATAGAGACTATTCAATTACTGGTTCTGATATCAAGGTGGCAATTTATGATGATATGGTTGAGGTTACAAGTCCTGGATTGCTATATCCATCCATCGATTTCAACGCGATGGAGAGTCGCCAGAGTTATGCTCGTAATAAATTGATAGCGCCATTATTCAAACATTTAGGTATTATTGACCAATGGGGAAATGGGCTAAAGTTGGTTGCTGACGAAATGAAGAACTATCCAAATATTGAGCTAAAATGGCGAGAGGTTGGATTGTCATTCCAAGTGCAATTCGTGAAATGCGATTATACCCAGATAGAAAATGGCGGTGTAAATAGTGAAAATGGCGGTGTAAATGGTGACAATGTCGGTGTAAATGATGCAAATGTCGGTGTAAATTGTGCTGAAGGCGGTGTAAACGGAGATAATGGCGGTGTAAATGGTGATAATGGTGGTGTAAATAGAGTAAATGGCGGTGTAAATGGCGGTGTAAAAGAGCAGATACTAGAGTTAATTAAAGACAATGAAGGAATAAACACAAAAGCTATAACTACTCTTTTGCCTGATACTGCCATTAGGACAGTTGAACGTTATATAAAAGAGCTAAGAGATAAAGATATAATAGAATTTAGAGGTGCACCAAAGACAGGAGGGTACTATATAAAATAACTTTACTTAAGGGGAGTTCTCATAATTGGTTTTATTCGCTTGTCGCTCATTGTCCGATGTCCCGATGTCCCTTTTGTCCCATTGTCCCATTGTCCCATCTGTCCCAAAGTCGGACAATGATAATTAATAACGCCAAGTGAGATTCAATTCGGACTAAATGTCTGATAATGAGATGACCTATTGTAGGGGCAGCCTTTATGCCTGCCCAGACTGTACGGCACTCGTTGCCGTACCAATTTGTTAGATTTCGGGATTAAGAGTTTTTAACAGTAAAATTAGCACCATAAATTATGCTAAATATAGCATATTAATAGTAAAAATGCTAATTAATATGCTATATTTAGCATATTTTTTGTATATTTGCATATTGGTTAAAGAGTCAGTCGCTTTTCGCAATTCATAACTCCTAAAAATCACTTTTCACCCTTCACTATTTAATTATGAACATACATATTAAAACAGATCATTCTATTGTTGAGCAAATAGGCAAAAAGATAAAAGAATTGCGCCTAGAGCAGAATATTACACAAGCTGAATTAAGGAAACGTTCAGGAGTGTCAGTGCGAAGAATCATAGATGTAGAGAAAGGATATAACTGCACTTTATTAGTTTTAGTTCAACTTCTGCGTGCCTTAGATGCTTTTTATTTAATAGAATTATTTTTTGCAGAAAAAGAGATAAGTCCAATAGAGTATGCTAAATTAATGGATAGTAAAAAAGAAAGACAAAGAGCAAGACGAAGAAAACTTGATAATATAGATGAATCAGAAGAAGAGTTTGAATTATGGTAAATGTTGTGAAAGTAAAATTATGGAACCATTATGTAGGAGCTGTAATTTGGAATTCGAGTACCGATAGAGCGGTATTTGAGTATGATAAGTCATTTCTAAATTTAGGTTTGGATATTTCTCCTATACACATGCCTATACATAACCCACGAAAATTTTCATTTGCAAATTTATCAAATGACACATTTCATGGTTTGTCAGGTTTATTGGCAGATTCCTTGCCAGATGCTTATGGTACTTTGTTGTTAGATAAATGGCTAGCTATGAATAATAGAAGTGTGGTTAACTCTTTAGAAAGGTTATGTTACCAGGGTAAAAGATGTATGGGAGCACTAGAATTTGAACCTGCTGAGAATATGTTCTCTAATAAAAGTGAAAGTATAGAGATTTCTTCATTAGTTGACATTGCTAAACAAATAACAAAAGATAGAGAGGGCTTTACTGTAAATTTTAATGATGATGCGTTAAGTGATAGTGTGAAGCAGGTGATAAGTGTAGGTACTTCAGCAGGAGGAGCTAGAGCAAAAGCAGTCATAGCGTATAATGAGGAGACTAAAGATGTAAGGTCAGGTCAAGTAGATGCTCCTAAAGGCTATGAACATTGGTTGTTGAAAATAGATGGTGTTACAAATAATGAATTAGGTGACCCTAAATATTATGGAGTGATTGAATATATTTATTATTTAATAGCATGTGATGCAGGTATAGAGATGATGGAATCGCAGCTATTGCGTGAAAATAACAGAGCCCACTTTATGACTAAGAGGTTTGATAGGGTAGGGAATTCTGAAAAGTTACATATTCAGACTCTTTGTGGCTTAGCTCATTATGA
This sequence comes from Rikenellaceae bacterium, assembly GCA_044433415.1. GTDB lineage: Bacteria > Bacteroidota > Bacteroidia > Bacteroidales > Rikenellaceae > JAWXTP01. The sequence continues at coordinate 23,632 of JAWXTP010000003.1, read as the reverse complement.
TTATATGTTACTTAGAGCGTACTCTTATGAGCAATTATTTCAGGTGATGAGAGATTTAAAGTTACCGTATTCTGATGCAGAACAGATGTTTAGAAGAATGGTATTTAATGTTGTATTGAGAAACCAAGATGACCACACTAAAAATGTTTCTTTTATAATGAATAGAAAAGGCAGATGGTCATTGTCTCCTGCTTATGATATAACGTGGGCATATAGTCCTAAGGGTGAATGGACTTCAAAACATCAAATGTCAATCAATGATAAATGGGAAGACTTCAATAGGTATGATTTTGTTAGTTTCGCAAAAAAAATGAATATTAAAAATCCTTTAGAGATTATTGAACAAGTTACACATTCTGCTAGTCAGTGGAATAGGTTGGCTCAAGAGAATGAATTACCTATGGATTTGGCTCAACGTCTTTATTCTCAATTTGTAATGGATATTTAAAGGCGATTGCCAAGTCTTAAGTTTTCGGTAATCGCCCACTTTTTTTTGAGATTCTTGTCAATACTCAAAAAATTCAACTAACCCAGTTTGTAGGTTGAAGACACCACCTATAATTTTAATCTTGCCTTCACTCTCTAGCTGAGCTAGGGTTTCGCTATGTTTGCGAACATTGTCGACCATGACCTCTACATTATAGGCCACAGCACGACTTTGAAATTCCTTAGAATATACATCATCACCTTCTTGTTTTGCTAATTCTACAGCAGGGTGAATTTTGTGTAATAGTTCAGTTAGGTTACCATCTTCTAGTCCAGCACATGCAGCATTCACAGCACCACAAGACTCATGACCTAGTACTAACACTATTTTACTACCAATGTATTTACAGGCATATTCCATACTTGCTAACATATCATCATTAACAACATTCCCTGCTACACGGGCAACAAATATATCACCTACACCCATATCAAATATTTTTTCAACAGGAACTCTAGAGTCTATACATGATAAGACAATAGCTTTTGGTGCTTGACCAACCACGGCAGATTCTGAAAGTTGAGTTTGAGAGTCCCTAGTACGTGTTGAGCGAGATGCAAAGTTTTGGTTTCCCTGCTTTAGAAGCACAATAACAGAATCAGGGGTAAGGCGTTCAAGGTCTTCTGACCTAAGAATTTGAGTTTCTATTTCTTGAACAGTCTTTGTTTGTTGTGAAGTACATGCTGTGAGTATTACAGCAGAAAGTAGAGGTAGGATAATTTGTTTCATATAAGATACTTTAAAAATTTACAGCTAAACGCTATACAAATATTATCCCAAAAAAAGGTTTGTAGCAAAATTTAAACTTTGTTACAAACCTTTTCTATAGAACTACACTTACCTTATAAAGTCATTAACTTTAATTTCCTTGTCAACTGTAGTATTGTTACCTAAGCCTAATATAACCAGTCTTTTAAACTGGTCGTAAGCTCTGATGTTATTCTTGCATTTCACCTTGGTTAGTTTCGATTTTAAAAGTTTTTCGTACTTACCAGAGCGAGGAATCATTTCTTTTAATGTACTTATAGTTCTTGTATCCCAATATTTCTGAGTTTTAATAGTTTTTATTAGCAAATTATAATCTTTTTTTGTTAGCGACCCTAGACTTAATGCTCTGCCTAGTTGAGCGATTAATCGAGAATCATTGTCTTTTATGTAGAAGTCGTTGTATAATAAAAATACCAATACTTTACTGTAGTTGCATTTTTTGTCACTTAAAAACTTTACATACTCTTGTAACCCTTCACGCGATAATGCGCTATGCTTCATATAAGCTATTTCTGCCTGCGCTTGTTTGTGTCCCCTTATTGCAGCACACATGCGAGCAGCTTTTTTATATTCATCAGATAAACTAATAGTAGCAGATTTGTAAAGAGCTTCTAAATGACCATTTTCTGCGGCAACAAAATAACATTCTTCTGAAAGTTCTTTGTTCTTAGCAACACCTTTACCTTCTTCGTACATGCGAGCAAGTTCATACAATACATTTGGATTATGACTTCTTCTGTAACCATTTTTGGAGTCTAATATGTATTTAATGTCACTGTCTTTGATTACATCTAAATTGTCAAGACCTATTAAGTGTCTGTATTTCTGAATGTAAACTTTAGATTCTAGATATGTAGGGTAAAATAAGACTTTACCACTTTTTGCCGACGAGCTGTTATTATTAGCGGGTGCTGTTGTGTAAAAAGGCTGTGTAGCATTTACTAAATGCTGAATCAGTACCTGTGCATCGTCAGAGTCATATGTAACATTAGGGTATTGTTTTTTAGCTAAACTCTTAGCTGAATTTAACCCTTTTGCAGCTGCAAAAGTAACTAGTCGTTTCTTCCTTTCAGCACTGATGTTAGGCAATGATATAGCAAGGTTATAGAATGATGATAAATTGCCATTTTGAGCAGATTTCTCAAAAAACTTTGCTGCTAACGTCTTGTTTTGATTGTAGTAAAATAACCCAATGTCTCCATATATCTTTAATTTTTCTGTATATGTTTTTATAATCTCATAGCTGTTAGGATCTTTATTATAAGAAACTAATTCGTTAATTGTAGCTGTGCTCTTGTGAGATGGATTATTTTTTGCAAATTGTTCAAGAGCTTTTAAATCATTGTTTTTAATGTATCCATCTAACATGTTTTTTGACTGTGTCCCTTGGTTTGCATAATATGCACTACGTTTGCTTTTTGCTTTAGCAAGTAAATCCTTGGCTGAGGCATCATTAGGATTTAATTTTAAGAGCGTATTTAAATACGAAATAGCATTAGTATATCTGACAGAATTATATGAGCTAAGAGCATTTTTGTAATTCTGTGAGCAACTAATAGCAGCATTTTGTTTGTTTTTGTATTTCTGCTGTAAGGTTTTGTTTTCTTCAGACTCTATTAAATATTTGTATATTTTAATAGCATCAGCATACTCTCCCTGAATAAATGCTTTGTTTGCAGCATCTTCAAAATTAGAAGTTTGTGCATAAATTGGCATTGACAACAACAGTAATAATAAACTTAGCAATATCCTATTCATTTTTATAGCTTTTTTGTTTAAGAAGTTGGCTTTCAAGTTGTTTTTTGAACTCTAACGCTTTTTTATTACTTGGTTGCAAAGACAATACGTGATTAATTAAATCGTTAGGTTCAGTGTAATTTATTTTTCCATACTTGACAGATAACTCATTTATTTCCATTATTTTGCTAATAACTTGTAATAAAGTATTTATTTCAGTTGATACATCTTTTGGTTTACTAGTTGGAGGAGGAGTTGAGAGTGAGTCTTTTTCAATAACGTTTTTATTTACAGCATTTCCGTCACTTGTATATAACACTCCATTGTTTAAATTTACATCTTTTTCCCAGCTACCAATATAGTATGTTTTATTAGCATAAATGTATTTACCAACCCCATGTTTAGCACCTTTGTAATTTAAATAAAGAGGTTTAATGTCACCTATATATATATCATTATTTTCATATTTAATGCCTGTTGCTTTTTCTTTATCGCCCGTAGTTGTGTAAATTATCGAAGAACCATCAAAAGCTATAAATAAATTGGTAAACAAAACAGTACAAACAGCTATTACTCCTAATGTAGCACCACAGGTTATTCCAGCGTGTAGATATTTGTTAGTATTTGTTATTTTATCGCATAAAGATGCAATAAATAGACTTACTACAATTATAGCTAAACACAGTATTAAAGAATAGAATATTGAAGCATAGAAGCTAAAAAAAAGCGTGGCACCTAGTATAATTATGTAGAATCCTCCAATAGAACTAAAAGCTTCAAAAAAGTCATTGTCGAGGTCTTTATAAAAGCTCACAGCTTTACTTCTATGAAATTTATTGTTTTTAAAATCAGGTATATAGCAAAATGCTGCAGAAAAATAAACAAAAGGTGCTATTATCGTTCCTAATCCATAAATCAAACCATCAGATATGAAATTATAGATATATAGAGCAGAAAATACACTTGCTATCCCTAATCTAATAACTGCATTTCTAGAGTTTTTTTCATCTTCTATACGTTGACGTCTAGCTCTTTCTTGCTCAGCTCTTCTTTGTGCTGCTGCAATACGAGCTCTTTCTTTTTCTTGTTCAGCTCTTTTTTGTTGAGCTGCAATTCTGTCTTGTTCAACTTTTATCTGCTCGGCTTCAGCTCTAGCTTTTTCTTCCTCCTCAGCTTTCTTTTTGGCAGCCGCTCTTTTTTGTGCAGCTGCTATTCTAGCTTTTTCTCTTCTTTCTTCTTCTTTTTTTTCTTCTGCTGCAATCCTTGCTTTTTCTTCTTGTTCAGCTTTCTTTTTAGCAGTAGCTTTAATTTGTTCAGCCCTTTTCTGTTCTGCTTCTATTTTAGCTTTTTCCTCATCAACTTTTTTTTCCTCAATAGTGCTAACAATACTATCTATACCTTTAACGTCTACGTCTTCAGAAGATTTTGATTTTCTTAATCCATATTGAGATTCAATAAAGTTAATATTAGGTCTAATTCCAGAAGTGAAGTTTTTTATACTTCCCTTAGAATAGCATAAGTCACAGATAGTTACGAATTTTTTTAGAAGTTCAGAAAATTCATTATAATGACTATTTAGCTTACTAGCAAAGGAGTAAAGATTAGAAATGGCACCTTGTATTTGAGCTAAATCGTCATTGTTTAACTCATCAAGAAACACAACATCTCTCAACAAATAATACTGTCTTAGATATACGTCATCTGAGACAATATTAAATGTGCGAGTATCTATTTCTGATACACATTTCAGCCAATCATTCGTAAGATTTGAATTATTCATATAAAATGTTAAAGTTTAAATTCAGCAACTACAACTTCTTTATTCTCAGCAGTAGCATTTATTACTACCATACCATTCTTATCTATACTTACAAAAACATCTACATTTGTTCCTTTTGCAACGGGATATCCCCATTCAAGTTTAGCTGTTTTTATAAGTTTAGAAAATGCTAATTCAACTTTCTGGTCAGATTCTTTATTGCTATACAATGAAAGTTGAACAGATGATTGATTTTCAGCACTTGTAATGAATTGATGCTTACGTTTAGTAATAGGGTAGTTTTCATTCATCATAATGATATTAAATACTTTCCCATCTTTAGTTTTAACTCCATAAGAACAAGATATTACATCTTTAAAAGAAGGTAATTCTTGTTCGCTATTAGTTAGTTGTTCGCCATTTTTTATTTTTTGTTCTACAAGTTCAATCTTAGCAGCTATAGCAGCACCTTTTGCTATTGCTTCATTAGGATCTGCAAGTTTTAACTTTTCACCTTCTAGTCCTGAGAATCTATTTGCTATAGCCTTTTTAATCATAGGCATATTTGAAGAACCTCCTACAAGAAGTAATTCATCAATTAGTAAAGTCTTACCATCATCAGAAATTATGTTATAATCTTTTTTCTTAGCCTCTTTAGCTACCTCTATCATCTTAAGAATACTTTTGTTGACAAGGACTTGAGTACGTTGTTCAAAATCTCTTTTAGTGTAATCTAGGATAGGGTATACCCTGTTATTATATGTAAAGTTAAGGTCGGTCTCTTCACCAGAAGATAAATCTCTTTTAGCTCTTTCGGCAGCATCTAATGCATCATAGGCTTTTGGAGATGATAAATAATCATCTGTAAGAGTGACGTTTCCAATTTCAAATGCTGCTTCAAGTATTTTTTTATCCCAATCAAGACCACCTAATTCGTGTTCACCATCTGTTGCTATTACTGTGAACTTGTTGTTTTCTACCTTTAGTACGCTAATATCAAACGTGCCACCACCTAAATCGTAGACCATGATAGTTTTACTTCCCGAAGTAGCTTTGTTTTTGTAAGATAAAGCTGCTGCTGTAGGTTCAGTTACTAGTTTTAGTATATTTAACCCTGCTAGTTTTCCTGCATCCAGTACAGCTTGCTTGTGCTCCTCCTCATAATTTGCAGGAATAGCTACTACAGCATCAAAAATTTCACTTTGACCTAAGCCTCTACGATACTCGTTTGCTTTAGTCACAAGATGTTTTAATATCTCAGACGAAACGTCAGAAGGAGTGTATGTTTTACCATTAATCTCAAGTGTACTTTTGCTACCCATTTTTCGTTTAATAGCAACTACAACCTCATTAGGCCTACTTTGCATCCTGTTTTTTGCACTTGTCCCAACTGTAGTACCCTTCTCTCCATAGTGCACTATCGAAGGGACTGTGTGGCTATTGTTTTCTATAGGAATAACCTCTGGTTGGTTTCTGTCATTTACTACTGCAATACATGAGTATGTAGTACCTAAATCTATTCCGTATATTTCCTTTTCCATTAGTGTATTATTTAGAGTATTTATATGTTGAAACTACAGCGTTTCTTATTAATCTTTTATATGTAACTACGTCGTCATTGTTCATGTTGACTGTAGCATTTGCAAATGGTATTTGCCAGTAGTAGCCTGGTTGACTCACTTCTTTTATAACGTCATCTAATTCAGGTTTATCTGTTATTACAGGCTCATCATATTCAACTTGACAATCTGCATCATATTCAGTTCCCAGTTTTGGTGTATATTCTAACACTCCTTGACGTTTTAAGTTGCTTTGTATTACTATAATTAGCTTGTTGATAAAGTTTTCTATTATATAATCAAATCGTTGTTCAACATCTAAAGTATTACAATATTTAACAGCCTCTTTTAGGGTGTCAGATATGTATATTATATCGTTTATTAGAGGGAATTTAGTTCTGTATAATAAATCGGTTTGATATTTATGTATTTGACCATTATAGTTATTTACTAAATTTTCTAAATCAGCTTTGTCCTTACATGCATTACGAATATCCTCTAAACTTAAAAGTATGTTTTCAAGTTTGTTTGTAGAATCAGCATCTGTTTTTTCAGTAAGTAATAAGTCTTCTATAGAAGAGACACTCTTATTTGTAATATCTAATTTATCACTTAAACTAGCGATTTTATCGATAAGAGAGTTTACTAAAGCACTTGAATTTGAATCCCCATTGTGTTGTACTTGTTCTGTAACAGAAGTTTCCTTGTTAGAGCTGTTGCAAGCTGCAATTAACGACTCTTTGGTTATAAGAAAAATATTTTTACCAGATAGGTCGCTTACACTTATTGAAGATACATGAGCTGAGTGATGTGCTAATACACGTTGTAAATAAATTTCAGCATGATAAGCATTCATGAAATTTTTGTCTCTAGGTAAAGATGCAAAATAGCTATTTATAATATCCTCACTGCCCTCAGGGATTGAGTAGTTAATATCTTTTGCTCTTTTCATAAAAATTTCAGTAAGCTCCTCGTTTGAGTAATTAGGGAAGTTTACCTCATAATTGAAATAATTTATCATATCCTGAAAGTAGAACAATAAATCAGGATTGCACAAAACAATACATGTGATTTCTTTTTTGTATACGATGTGAGTTAGAGTTTTTAATAAATAATCACGTGCTGCAAGCCTGTCTAGGTCTTGAGGTTCTACATCCTTAAAGCTAATTACTAAAACAGATTTCTCTGTTAGGTGCTTATAAGTGCTTGCTATTTTGTTATTTAATTGTGCTTTGTCTTCGTTTGCTCTTGCTGATTCTCCAAAATCAATATATGTAATATTGTCAGCACGTCTCACAGATTTTAATTTAGAGAATATTAAATTTGGAGCAGATTCAACCCCTGTCCCTTTATTTCCGCTAAAGAAATACTGTTTATTTACACTTGAGGAGAATAAATTATTCTCTCTTATTTCACTTAATAAAAAGGAAAAATTTTTGTAATTTATTTTGTTGACCATAATGTAATCTGTTAAAATTTATGGGGAGTTATAGAAACTGGTTTTATTCGATTTTGAATTTTAAAGTTTTAGAAGCTTCCTTATCCTAAATAAATAAGTTTATTGCCGTTGCAACTTATAACATCTATAAAACCAAGAGTTTGTGTACCTCTAACAGTGTCACCATTTACACGTATAGCACTAGAACATTCACTAATCTTTGCAACTTTTTTCTGTTTACCTGATCTTGTGGTTTCTATGCTAACTGTAATAGTAAATGTTGTGTTAGGTATGTTTTGCCCTGCCCACACAGTATTAGAATTGTTAGGAATATTTGTGTTTTCACTACCAAAAACATTACGTCCATTCTTAAGGTCAAACACCTGCATATTGTCATAGTCAAATAATACCATTAACATACCTGCTGTCTGACTAGGCATTTCACGTAATTGGGCATTTAGCTTTTCTATTAGAGCAGATTTGTTATTTAGTTCTAAGTCCTTTCCAGTAATAGTAGTGTTTAATATCCCTATTTCTTTTAATCTTTGATTAAGCTCATTACTTAGCTGAGAAACCTTATCTTGATTTTTTCGGTTGTCCTCACTAACGCGCTCATACTGTTCAATATTGTTATTTATGGTAGCTTCTAGTTTTTTCTGATTTTCCCATGCTTTCTTTGCACTTGCCAAACGAGCATTTTCATGTAGTTGTATTGCGTTAGGCACTGAAGAAGGGAAAACTTTAATTTCCCAACCACAACCATCACATAAAAATGTGTTGTTTTCTAATGCTTTAGAGCATATAGGGCATATTTTTTTATTACTCATAGCTTATCTAAATTTTGTTATAACTTTCTAGTTAGGGAAATCTTCTGGCAATATTCGTCTCGCAAAATCAATAGTAGTATCTCCGTTTTCACGTACTCTTTTGCTGTAACGAATAGCACGGTTTCTTTTTAATATCCTAAATAAATTTTCAACCTCACGAGCATTTCCAAACTCATTACTATCTCTATCCAAAGAAGAGAAATAGGTCATAGCTGCCTCCTTACATGTGTCGTCCATGATAGAAGCATTGTTAGGATTATTAATATAACGCATAAGTATATTCCATAACTCCTCGTCTGAGTAGTTCTCGAATTGTACGGTTTCAAAACGAGAGCTAAAGCCAACATTTGATTCCATTAACTGCCTCATGTCGTCGTTATATCCTGCTAGTATGATGCATAATTTGTTTTCGTAATCCTTGTTCGTTAAGTTGTTTACTATGGTTGTTATAGCATCACTATTGCCTAACATAGAATATGCTTCATCTATGAAAAGTACACGACCTATAGCATCTTCAAAAATTTCATTAATCTTTGTTGTTGGTGCCGATTTTAGCTGTGTTCCCGAAAGACAGATTAATGTGTCATCTCCACCCGAAAGTATACCCATTTCTTTAAGGATATTTCCCATTAAACGAGCAATGGTAGTCTTTCCTGTTCCAGGGTTTCCACTGAAAATAAAGTTTAACTTTGGAATGTCAGGATTGTCAACCTCACCTTTTACAAGCTGATACTTATTAGCATAAACATTGTCAAATAAACTCTTAATGTAGTTCTTTACTGTTGTTTGACCAATTAAACTATCTAGCTCAGCAAAGATGCTGTCTTGATCTAATAAACTAGGGTCTATAAGTGCGCGCATGTGATTAGGTATGTGATTAATATTCATAATAGCATCGTTAGAGGACTCAAAATTAGTGACTAAAAGGTTAATAAGATTTTCTATCTCTCCAACATTACCAAACTTTTTATTTTTGTAAGCACATTTTAGTGCAATAATGTTTCGGAGAGCATTAGCAAACTCAGGAGTGTATTTACAGCTTTTAGGTATCATCTTAAGAGCTATGTCATATAGAACACCTGCTGAGTAATCTCTAAAGTCAAAGAATCCTAGATCACTAAATCTTCTTCTGAAACCTGGGTTTCCTTTATTTATTAATTCTTCTATATCAGCTGTATAGCCTGCAAGTATCACTAGAGAGTCGTCATTGTCCTCCATAAACTGGATTAACACCTCTATAGCTTCCTTGCCATAGTCTATATGCCCTTCGGAGTTAGAACCCGACATAAGTCCATACGCTTCATCAATAAATAGCACACCACCACGAGCACGCTCACAGACAGCGCGTGTTTTAGGTCTTGTAGAGCCTACATATTCACCTACTAACTCACTTACGTCTACCTTTGTGAAGTGACCTTTAGGCAACAGTCCATCCTCTCTAAGTATTTCGCCAAAAAGACGAGCAACAGTAGTTTTACCTGTACCAGGGCTACCCAATAGAGCCATGTGAGGACGGAAACGAGCCCCATCTGGATTACACCTTTGCTTTTGTAGAGCTTGTCTATATACTTCAAATTGCTTTTTGATATTATCAATACCTTGTAACTTGTTGAAGCGGTCTATAGCTTTATCCGTGTTCATTTTATTGATAATTTGCTCTAGTTTTTCGTTAGGAAGTTTCCCTGTGTCGTCTAAGTCTCTTATCAAAAATAACTCAGGTGATTGTTTATCTAATTTTACGCCCTGCCATAGTTTGATAATTAAATCGTCCCATGCTACAGATTTGAAGTCATAATTTAACCCATTAACTAAGCGCCTACGATTAATAAAGTTAGCAATCTCATCTTTGTAAGGTTGAGGCATAATAAATACAGTTCTAGGGATTTCTTTTTTCACCTCACTGTCATTGCCAGCACCAGCGCTAGAGCCCATGTCTGTTAATATGAGGTCTTTAAATGGAGTTCTACATAAAAACTTATCACTATTAGTCCCCATATCCTTAGCAAAAGCCTCGTGGTTATTGTAGTCATAAACAGCAATTAACTTTAGCTTTATGTCATGCTGTTTGTAGGCAACACGAATATGGCTTAACTTGTTTTCATAAACCTTTTGCTCCCCTTCGTTGAAACTTAGAGTGTTAGGGTTTAGGAAAATTACTGCAAGTTTGTTGCTGATGTCTTTTTCAATATGACCAAACACATTGTCTATAAAGCCTATAGAGTTGTGTACAGCGTAGTGTCTACCAATAACATTGCTATTAACTATGCTAATAGAGTCGTGAAGAGCAACGTCTCCTTGTTGTTGAGGTTGTTGAGCTTCTTGAGGTTGTTGAGGAGTATTGTTAGTATTCTCCTCATTACCTTTATTTACTACACCCCCTGTGCGTTTACGACCATTTGCGAAAGGGCTTTTCTTATTTGCAAAGAAATCCTTTTTCCTATTTGTCCTAGTGTTGTTAGGTTGGTTAGAAGTCTCATTACCTGGTTGTTCTACATTTTTATTGACGTTAAATCCATAGAACTTAATAAGTTGCTGTTGGTCATAGCTGAATGCTTTATCGTCATAGAAGATAGTCGTATAACCCTTAGAGGTTAAATATATGTGCAGAGCTTCCCAAAGATTTAACTTTCTTAAATCTTGACCTATAAAATATTCACCTTTCTGATTTACGCCATAGATAGCCGTGAAAAAATCACGGTTATCTATGTCTAATCTTTCAATTCTATCTATCTTCATACTCTACTTTGTTTTTAGCGACGTGTTCTCATTCTTTCGTTTAAGGTTTCTGTAGCGCCTTTTTGTGATAAGCTAGAACCGTTAGTCAGTTGAGGTATTTTGCCATCACCGCCACATGCAGGTTCGCTAAGTTCGCCTAATTTGTGACCACTTAACTCTATCTGTCTTTTGATTTGAGAAACCCTAGTCATAAAAGCACCTGGTGAGGTGATACGGTTGTCGTTACGGTGGAAAATGATTTTGTTTTGTTTAACATCGCTGTCACCTTCGTCTTCAAGAGATATTAAGATTGTAAGCTCCTCACCTGTGTTAGCATTTTTAAGAATGGCGTAAGTACCTTCACGCATATCACATTCTTCTTCTCCACCCATATAACCTAGGTCGTCTTCGTTGTTACGTTGTTTGATTTCCCAACCTTCATCTACTAGTGAGTTAAGGACGTCATTAATAACCATAACACGGTTTTCGCTTAATATACCTAGCTCTACACATTCTTTAAGGATGTCTTGAGTAGCAAATTCTAGCTCTGCTGTTTGTTTAATGATACCTTCTATTTCTGGGGTAGAAGGTTCTGTTTCAAGACGAGCTTTAAGAGATTTAGCCTCGTTAATTAGGTTGTTGTATCTGCCATGAGACCAGTAATCAACCTGTAACTCCTCGACTTGTGATTCATCATAAACACCAGGAGCAGTAATTTTCATATTGTCCTGCATGCTAGTGATAAGAGATTGAACAGAAGAAGTTGCTAAATCGTGTAAAGCCTTCCATTTTAAATATTCTTTGTTAGCTTCACGCTCCATCTTCATAGTGTCGCGTATAAGTTGATTAACATCGCTAATAGTAGAGTCTAACGGATTGTTTATGCTGTTTACTAGGTTTCTTTCTGCTATTCTAACTTCTTGTAGAGCATCAGGAGCAAATCTAGCAACAGGAGTCCTGTTACAAACAGTAGAAATAAGACCTTGAGCTATGGCAAGCTTCTGGCGTTTGTAGTCTTCTATATTTTTTTTGTCAGCATAAAGACTATCAACCTTTCCGCTAATGTCGTTAATCTGACTTTGTTGAGCATTAATCTGATTTTGTTGAACATTAAAACGGTTGTCAACAGATTGAGCTAGATTTTGAAGATTGCTATTTACCTGTTTGATGTTTTTGTCAAGAGAGTCTATATTTTTATTGATCTTACCCATTTGTTGGTCTATCTCTGCTCTGTACTTGTTCATATCATCATAGATATTGTCAGACAGTTCTTTAAGAGCAGCAGATTGTTGTCTATCTTGCTCCTCAATATTTTTTAGCAACTCCTCACTAACATTGTCTATCTTACAGTTAAGGTCACGTTGAGATTTTTTGACAAAATCTTTCAGATTGCGATTAGAGTCTTGAATCTTACGATCCATATCCTCTTTTGCGTTTGCAATACGTATCTGAGCATCCTCGTTAGCTTGTTTTACGGCTTTACGTCTTGTCTCTTCAACTTTTCTGTCTATCTCATTACGCATCCTGCGTTCTTTCTTTGCTATACCATCTTCTATACCTTTGATAGTAAGCTTTTTAATGTCGTAACTCATATTATGTTGTTTTAATTTTTGATACAAAGTGTTTTAGATTCCTATCCTAACAATAGAACCATCAACAATAACCATCTCGGAACGCCTAGTTCCTATCTGCATATCGTCGACAAATTCTGATAACCTATCTGTAAGGTGTATGATATTTTGGTTTGATGAGCCTCTTAGTCCCTTATTGTCATTAAGGTTTTCCATGTAAGGGCCATCAATTAAAATATCAATCATATTAAGAAGTTTACATGCTTCATCAAACTCACAAAGTTCCTCATACTGATACCCACTAAAAACTATTGTCGTTAACTCAGGTCTCTGTTGTTGAACCATAGTTAAAAGGTTTACCAGCTCTTTGGCTTGTAGGAAAGGTTCACCACCACTAATTGTTATGCCTGTGATTTCAGGTCGTGATAATATATCCTCAGCTATAGATGCAGTTTCCGCGATAAACAATTCATCGTTAGCTCTACTTTGAGGAGTTGCACACCCTGCACATTGTTTAGTACATCCTTGCACCCATATCACATACCTTAAGCCAGGTCCTAGAGCTCTAGTGCCTTTTTGGCAAACATCATATAGGTTGATATTCCCATCACCATACGACAACTCATCCGTCATGTTTAACATTGAAATTTATTTAATGTGTTGTAGGGGGATGTTGTTCCCCTATAATGTTTTCTAGATGTTTTTGACTTTGCAATTCAACCAGATCTTTTGTTGCTAGGTCGTATTGTTTTAGTAATTCATCAAGTTGACTTTCAATGTTTTTTATTTCAGGAGTTCCGCCATCTATTATGTATTTTAGAACTTGCTTGTTTTGTTGTATATGTGATATTATAGGTTGCTTAGTGCTGTCAATCTTTTCATTTGCTGATTTCACCTGAGTTTTTACTGCCGACACATAATCTTCTAGTGATATGGTATTAAGTTTCATACCATATCTTTCGAGGATAGACACCAATACATAACATAACTTTAGCTGATTGCCAACTTGGTCTGTGCTATCTATAGATGCTTGAAGTATCTTATCAATTTCATCCAATGATTTAGAGTCAATTAGTTGTTTAAGATTTTCCATTATTTTTACTTTTTAACATTTTATCAATCTTATAGATATAATCTATTCTATTTTTTAGCAGTTTCACATCTGTGCATATTTGAACATTTGTGGAACTTGGCATATCAGGGTTTTGCTCTCCATTATCATTTACTGCCATTGCATTTATGACTCCCGTACAACGAGTTATCATTTCTTTGTCTAGTGTTAATAATAATATCTTGTTACCCTTTTTGTAAGACTCAGCAATAGAATCAATTATTTGTTTGTCAGCTAAATCACCTCTATTGTCTACGTTCTTAAGAGCGTTTTCAGATTGTAGGTGAGGAATACTGAAATAGTGTTTTGCACTAGAGTGGTTTTCACTTATCTTTCGCGAGATGTAGCTGTTTGCCTTTCTAGCAATTACTTGTAGCTTTGTTTTGTAATTGTTTAGCAGGTCTTCGCTATCGCCTTTTGACATTCCTCGGATAGATTTCAGATCTTCTATTTTAACTTTGCGCCTATCATTAAAGCCTTTGCGGAATAGCTGTATTTCTTCAAAGACAAAACTTTCTACACAGTGCATACCTCCATATTTTTTCATTATATCAGTAACCTTATCCAGAAGTCTTTGGTAGTACATGTTTATAGCTTCGTTATTTTTAGGAACATTAGGAGTGATCCAAATGTTAGTGTCTGTATATATGTAGTCAAACTGAGCTATAGAATCTTCTATTATTGACTTTGTTTTCTTTAGTTCTTTTTCCGATAATGTACTTAACTGATCCCACCTGCAAAGTCTCAATCTGTTTATGTTAAATGATTTTTTCGGTTTTTCAATTGTATGTACTTGCCTTTCATTAAAATCATTAACGACTTGTTGAGGTGGCGTTATAGGAGAAGATTCGTCGTTATAAGGTGTCGTTTTAACAGTTTCTTCCTCGTTAACAATATTGTAAATGGTTTCTTCCTCGTTAACTTTATTTTCAATAGTCTTTTCTTCTTCTTCAGTAACTTTACTATTAGAAATTTCATTTTCAGAAGTCGTGTTTTCAGAAGTTTCATTTTCATGAGCTTCTACTTCTGTTAAGAAATCATCTGTAGGCTGTTCAATTATCACTTCTTCATATATTACATTTTGTTCGTGTATTTCTTCTTCGTGTTCTTGGTTGAATGTTTTTATGTTAACATTACCTTTGTGCAGAAGAAGCACTACGCTATTTTCGTGTAAGTCAGAAGATTTGATAAATATATTACCGTATATATCATATTTAAAACTGATAGATATATTTTTTATACGAATATTATATATTTCATAATCCCAATTTTCAAGGTTACAAGCTAACTCCTTCCATTGTAATGAGCCTATAGCTATAGAGTCTAACGTGTTGTTATCTAAAGGAAGTTGTAAAGTAAATTCTTTGTTCGAATAGTCAGATGCTTTAACTATTTGATTAGAAATATTTAGTTTGTAATCTAAATGCGAACCTAAGAATGTTATTTTACTGTAATCAACACTAGTAGCATTAATTAAAGTAAGAGCTGAACTTTGACATAGAGTTTGTAGATTATAAAAAATAGGAGCACAATAACTATATGCTTGTGAACTAACGAAAATAGGCATGCCTTTAATTTCTTGTAAAGACTCTTTAAGTTCGTCAGCTTCTAAAATATCTTTGGTACTTTTATTAAGATCACCAAAAAGAGTGTCGTTTCCCTCAGCTATAGGTAGAGTATCGTATTTAGTGTCGTAATTAAACTTATTACCATCGTTGTAGAAAACACTATTCCACCATTTTGATATTTTGATATCTCTAGAATAGTCGCTATAGATAGAGCTTAGTGAGTGGGGGATGTATTCTATTATTTGTGTTATAGATAATTGTTTGTCATACTCATTTGCAATATACAAATTAATAGTATATTGATCGATTCTTAATAATGCGAATGATTTTGTTGCGTTGTAATTAAGAACAGAAACAATTGCATCAACCTCACATGCAGAAATTAAATTAATATTCCTAAGTCTATCCTTTAAATATTGCTTATTGTTTGTATATGTTATATTCATTCTTTAAGAAATTGAGTGAATTTAATTAACAGTAGTTCTAGAACTCCCCTTAAGGAACTCCAAAACTCCCCAAAACAAAGATAATATAATTTATCTTAAAAAATGTATAAAAAGTTTTTCATTTTAAGGTGTGATAAGGTTTTTGCTTAAAGGTTTTTATTAAATATTCAATAAATCAATACATTAACACAATATAGAATAAATCAACTGTTGTGTTTTTTTATTGTTTTTATTGCAATTTTATATAATTTGTTTTACTATTATAAATAAATCGTTATTTTTTTTGGATAATAAGAGTAAAATGTTACCTTTGTCTACACTGAACAAACAAAATATAAAAGAAATGAATGAGAATTATTATCAGCCTGAAATCGAGACTATGTGTCGTGAGGACTTAAAAAAGCTGCAATTAGAGAGATTGAAAAGTACAATTATACAGGCATCGAAATCACCGTTTTATTCAAAAGTATTTGCTGAAATGGGAATTACTGCCGATTCTGTGAATTCGGTAGAAGATATCTGTAAATTGCCATTTACTGTAAAAAATGACCTTAGGGCAAACTACCCATTTGGACTTAACGCGGTGCCTCAAACGGAGATAGTGCGTCTGCATTCGTCTAGTGGTACTACAGGTAATCCAACAGTCATTTGCCATACTCAGAATGATTTAGATATCTGGGCAGACCGTGTTGCTAGATGTATGTACATGGTAGGGCTTCGCAATACAGACGTATTCCAGAATACTTCGGGTTATGGAATGTTCACTGGGGGACTAGGTATACACAATGGAGCAGAGCGCCTAGGGGCATTAATGGTGCCAGCTGCGGCAGGTAATAGTCTTCGTCAAATCAAATTTATCACAGATTTTGGAACTACAGCAATTCATGCTATTCCATCTTATGCTATTCGTCTAGCTGAGGTGTTTAGAAATCAAAATGTAGACCCTGCATCTACAAGTCTTAAATGTTTGATTATAGGTGCTGAACCTCACACAGAAGAGCAACGTCGCAGAATAGAAGATTTGTTAGGTGTAAAGGCTTATAACTGTTTTGGTATGACAGAGATGAGTGGTCCAGGTGTAGCGTTTGAGTGTAAAGAACAAAATGGATTACACATCTGGGAAGATTCATATTTATTTGAGATTGTTGATCCCGAAACCTTAGAGCCTGTAGAAGATGGAGAGATAGGCGAGTTGGTTATCACTACACTTGACCGTGAAGCTATGCCTCTTATTAGATATCGTACCCGTGACCTTACACGAGTATTAGTAGGGGAGTGTCCTTGTGGACGTACCCACCGTAGGTTAGATCGTCTTAAAGGACGTAGTGATGATATGTTTATCGTTAAGGGTGTAAATATTTTCCCTATGCAAATTGAGAAGATACTTATGCAGTTCGAAGAGGTTGGTACAAACTATCTTATCACTATAGAGACTGTAGGTGTAAACGACGAGATTATTATTGAGGTTGAGTTAGGAAATAGTGCCTTTACAGATGATTACTCTAAGTTACAGGAGTTAGGTCGTGAGATGACACGTGTATTGCGTGATGAGATATTGGTAACGCCTAAGGTTAAATTTGTAGGTAGTGGTACGCTTCCTCAGTCAGAAGGCAAGGCTGTTCGTGTTATCGACAAACGCGCAAAGTAATAAGGGTACTTCCCATAATTGATAAATCTTAAACCCGATTAACTATGAAAACAACACTTCAACAACTTTCTATATTTTTAGAAAACAAGATAGGAAGTTTAAACGAGACTATGGATATTTTAAGTAAGGCCGATATTCGTATTATTGCTGCTACAGTAGCTGATACTACAGAATTTGGTATTTTACGTGTTATAACAAGTGATAATGACCGTGCGTATGACCTTTTACGTGAGGCTCATAAGAATACTAGCAAAAGTGAGGTTATAGCTCTTTCTTGTGATTCTCTAGCAGGTTCATTCCATGATGAATTAAAGAAATTCTATGCTGAAGGAGTGGTTATAGAGTATATGTACTGTTTCTCTATTAACCAAAAAGCCGTTATGATTATGCGTGTTAACGATGTAGCTAAAGCCTTAGAAGTTGCTGCTTCAAAGGATATCACTACGCTTTCTAATGATGATTTAATAGCTATGTAGAGAATACTACATATAAGAAGATATAAGGTGATATTTATAACTTTTAACAACATAACCCATGTTACAATTCTGTAACATGGGTTATGTTGTTAAAAGTCAAGTGGGAAATTTCTAACAGTCTTTACACGCATGTGTAATTCTTCACTCTCAATTATTAGGACTCCCTTTTAGTTTTAGTCATCATTGTTAATAGTGCTCCTGTAGGGCAAACAAACCTACAGTAAGGTTTATGTACAAACAAGGACAATAACAAGAATACAGCCGCCATAGTTAACACTGTTGTTGAAGCTGCACCCAAAAGGAACGCTGAGAATACTTCATAATCCATAAGTTCAAAACCTGTTCCTAACCACATCATAAACAATAATGCCATAAGTATATAATATCTTAGTTTATTAAGAGTTTTATTTATCTTACTTCCCAATTTTAACTTAGGTGTTGGGATTTTGCTTATTAGCTCTTGTGCTGAACCCATAGGGCAATGAATATTACAGTAGCTACCTTTTTTCCCATAAATAGGTAAAACAAGTATTATGATAAGAAATAGAGAGGTCAATATAGCTGATGCAAAATGAACCCCATTTGACATCCAAGATACGAATTGAGATAGAGACACGAAACTACCACACCAAAAACCTAAGACTACCACATTTAAAGATAGCTGAATAAATTGGTAAGTTTTGTTTTTAGACTTCAAGAATGTAAACACCACACCTGAAATAATTACCAAAACACCTATAATAGTTTTTAAGTCTAAATAACTAAGAGCGCCTACACTCTTAGGTTTTTCTCTTATTGCATACGAAAGCGCTCGTCTCACATTTTTAAGAATTGCTACAGAGCTAAGTGTTGAACCACTGACGGCATCTACCTTAGCATATATAGCCTCTTGAGGTGTTAAGCCATTCCAACTATCTAGATAACCGCTTTCTACAACTTGATTGAAAAAACTAGGAGTTTCATTATTATCAAGGGCTTTAACTTTCTGTATGACACCATCTTTTATATATAATTTTATAGGTGTATTACCAGCATAACCCATAATCTTGCTGTCAAGAGTTGTAGAGTTAATAACTCGTGTACCATCTAACTGAATTTGTTCTATAGTAGGTTCTTCTTGTTTTTCTTCACTGAAAGATTTTACAAAATCTGCTGATGTTTTACCTAAGATACGGTCATTCTTCCCTATTGCTATAGCGCCAAAAAGCATAGCTATGATAAGGACATTTACGATATACTTTAATTTATCCATTTCTAACTCTATCTATAAAACACCTTTTCAGGATCCCATTTATCTTTAACATTTGGTTCGCTATCTGGGTAGCCAAAAACAACTACACTTAAAGGATATACATCCTCAGGAAGTGAAAGGAGCTTTTGTAATCTTCCTACTTTATCTTCTGCATTATTTGGATAAGCACCACACCACACTGCTCCAAGACCCATAGCGTGAGCCGCAAGGAGGATATTTTCTGTAGCGGCTGAACAGTCTTGAACCCAATATTCAGGAACTAGAGCTTTGCTAGGTAGACCACAAACAACAATAGCATGCTGAGACTTTGCAGCCATGTGTGCTCCAGGGATAATGGCTGGAATAGAGTCTAGGATCTCTCTTGTTGATACAACTACAAACCTCCAAGGCTGACGGTTACCAGCAGTTGGGGCTGCCATACCTGCTTGTAAAAGAAGTTCCATTGTATTAACGCTCACTTTTCTATCTGTATATGAGCGTACACTGCTACGTGAAAAAATTAGGTCTAAACCTACCTCTGCTTTTGTCATTTCACGTTCTATAATTTCGTTTTTAGCGTTTGTTTCTTTTTGTGTAGATTTAAAGGTCAACACTACTAAAGCTACTGCTAATAACAATGTTAAAATTTGCCAACTATTTTTCATTTATATATTGTTTAGGAATTTATAGGGGGCTAGAAACTGGTTTTATCTAGCTCTATAATCCCCCTTTAAAAATTATTCTCCTGCTACGCGCATTACTTCCTCTAATGCTTTGCGTTTAGGCGCTACTGGGCGCTCTCCGTCTTCATAACCATAAGTAACAATAGCTGCTACAGTTTCGCCCTCAGGTAGGCTTATAATGTCTGCTATAGCTTCATCGTCTATGATGCCAAAGATGCAAGTACCTACACCTTTAGCATGTGCTGCTAAACAAAAAGTTTGACAAGCGATACCTGCATCAAACATTTCCCATGCTTCGACAACTTTTTTAGTAGCATAGCTTTCTCTATCTTTCTTACCACTTTTACCTTTTACATAGCTTAGCACCATAACACCTTTAGTGTTTTTAAGTGTAGCCATATTATAAGCAAAACCATTTACTCCTTTTTCATAGATTTGTTGAATCATAGCTTCATCATCAACTATAGTGTAACGAGCTATCTGAAAGTTAGCCCATGATGGAGACCAGCGACAAATATCAATAATTTCTTTCATTAATTCTCTGTCAACTTTTTCGTTTTTGTAAGTTCTAACGCTTCTGCGTTCTTTAATCATTTCTATCGCTTCCATTTCTATATTGTTTAGTATTTATATTATTTATGGGGGATTCTATAAACTGGTTTTATTCGGAATTGTTAAAATCAAGTTTTTAGAAGTTCCCTTATATTACTGCAAAGATAACATTAAGAAACATAAAAACAAAACAGCGAAGGTCCCATTGAGGGAAATCGCTGTTTTGTCGCCTTAATTTTTGTCAAACAATAATTTATTAATAGATTCTATAAACTGAATTTTAATAAATCTAATTTATAGAGCTTCTTTTAGGAATTTACAAATCTAATAGTTCAATTGGAACAACTATCATTTCACCTGTACTTAACTGAGTGAAATGAACCTCATAAATAGTTCTACGCAATTTTGGAAGTAGTTCTTTTGCTATATATCCGAAGTTTTTAGAGCTTTTCAAGATAGCATTTTTCTCTGAATCAGACTTTTTACTTTTTATCATTGAGATAAGAGTATTTTTATCAGAAACTGCCGCATTAGTTAGTAATTTTTCTAAGCCTTCCCAGTCTTCCGCGATATTTTCAACTTTGATAATACTAGGTTTAACATCGCAATATTTGATAAGGTATTCTTTTGCTTTAGCAGCTCTTTCTTTACTTAACTTGTCATTAGAGTCATAGATACCATCTGGTGAAGCTATACCTGTAATAGTTATACTTGTTAATTCAGCATCTTTATTTCTACTAATTTCACCAAGTAGGTTTACAATAGTTTTAAGGTTTACGTCATTATTATCCAAAGTATTTTTTATCTCTGCGCTATTTATTTTAAAGAATATAGCTGCCTTATCGCTTTTGTTTAATAACTCTGCAACCTCTACAGCCACAGGAGGTTCTATGATTACTACTTCTGGTTTGTAATACACTCCTTGTGCCATATCTTGTTCAAAGACGTGATGTGTTTTGAAACCATCATTGTAGAAAGTATGACCTGTCATTTTAGCATCCACCATCCATGGCTCAAAAGGAATATTATCATCTACAGTAATTTTCATAGCTTGATTTGTTGCTATAACTTTTATAGCATTAGCATCTGCTTTATATCTTCCTTTGGCTATAGCTTTTTGTTCTTTCTTCTCAAAGCGCTCTCCATTAATTTTAACATTTGTTAGCAGCATTGTATTTTTACCATCAGTAATTTCTGGTGAAAACAGTATCTGTTCCCTCTTTTTAATAAATTTACTTGGTGTAGTCAAAGTGTAGTCTACATCTACTCTATTCCCATTTTCTGAAAGTTCTAAAGGTAAAGGTGTAATATTCATACCACCATATTTTTGTATGCGTTTTACACCACTACAAGAAGTAGCCAATAGTATAATTGCTACCTCAATAATCAATCTATTTACCATAATCTAAAAATTTAAAATATTTTATTAGCCATGGTTAAACAATAACCCTGCCAATATATTTTAGTGAGGTTTTAAATTATTTTGTATACAAGAGAGATTTTTATAGAATATTTTTACAAAAAACTTTCGTCTCGTAAAATTTAAAATTCGAAGAAACCCAATTTTTATACATTGCACTCAAAAAAGTGTTATTTTTTTACAATTTTAACTACCTTAGACCTAGGTCGTTCCCAATTTTAAACATTTTTTACCAAAAATTTATGCTTCAAAAATTTGGAGCGTAAGTTTTTTTTCGTACCTTTGCATCGTCTTTAAAACAAAACGGTGCCATAGCTCAGTTGGTAGAGCAAAGGACTGAAAATCCTTGTGTCCCTAGTTCGATTCTTGGTGGCACCACAAAAAAGAGACTTTAACGAGTCTCTTTTTTTGTTTTATAGCCCTACACAGCCGTGTAGCCACGATTTAGCAAATATAGCATACATATTGAATTTGTTATAATATCGTTTCTTTGTTCCCTTAGTGTCCCCCCATAATTTCAACCACAAATAATATGTTTTGATAAAATAAACATTATTTGTTTGGTTTGTCCGAACATTTATGTATCTTTGCACTATCAATAAGCAATAACACTATTAAGGTATGGCAAAGATTATTTACTCATTCGTATATAACCGCAAAGGTAAACTATTAAAGGACGGCACAGCCCCCGTGTCGGTGTGTGCATATCTTAATGGCAAACGAAAGTATTTTGCTACTGATATAAAGCTAAAGCCCGAACAATGGGACAAAAGGAGGCAAAAGGTAAAGACCACCGCCCCGAATTACATACAACGAAACACGTATCTATCTGATTTTGTGGCTAAATTAGAGCGTTTTGAACTAGAACAGTTAGAGAGTGGCAAGGTTGTTACCCTCGATTTTATGACCGATGCACTACAACCAAAAGAGGATCACAGCGATTTTTTACTATTCTTCAAAACTGAGTCGGCAAACAAAAAGACCATAACAGAGGACACGAGACGGGTGTATAATTCTGTATATCGTCACCTTACTATGTTTAGAAAACGTATCTTAATAGATGATCTTAACTATCAATTCCTACACGAGTTTGAGGGCTATTTGCTTAGTAAGGGCATCAATACCAATACAACGGGCAAGTACCTAAAGACGGTTAAGACGGTTGTAAATATGGCGATCAATTACGGGTATATGGATTACAACAACTACCCTTTTAGAAATTTTGTCATCAGATCCGCCCCATCAAGTAGAACGTTTTTGACCCCCGAAGAGATCGAGAGGATTGAGGCGTTACAGATTCCAGCCGAAAAGATAAATTTGCAGATCGTCAAAGATATGTACCTATTTGCGGTATATAGTGGGTTGCGTTTCTCTGATATAGTGAGATTGCGCCCCGAAAACCTACAAACAACTGAGGGTAAACACTACATTATATTGAATACGAAGAAAACAAAAGAGCCAATAAGATTACCTATTTACCTACTCTTTGACGGAAAACCGCTGGAGATGTTGGCGAAGTACACCAGCCCACAACGCAAATTTTATTTTGATAGCTTTACAAACCAATTTGTAAATCGGGAACTCAAAGAGATAGCAAGGTTGGCGGGCATTGATAAGGTCGTAACATTTCACACGA
>JAWXTP010000002.1:0-71937 GCA_044433415.1 Rikenellaceae bacterium | reverse complement strand
ATTATATAAAGGTTATATTTGGAATTTAAAATTCCTATAATAGTTATTATAGGGTATGTTATCTCCAATCTTTTTCATTGTACTAGCAAAAGTTGCTAAAATAAACCCTATTAAATGACATGATATTGTATTAATCACTAAGTATTTTGTTATTTTTTTAAAAAAATGCAAAATAATTTGGATTATTAAATATTTGTATCTACATTTGCGGTGTAATAGTACACTAATACACTAACAATGCAAACAGATGATAAAAATTAATGATTTGAAATTTAGCTACCGAAAAAGTCAGCAATTATTTGAAGACTTAACTTTAAACATAACTACAGGTCATGTTTATGGGTTACTAGGTGGGAATGGTGAGGGTAAAAGTACCCTACTAAAACTAATTAGCGGAATGATATTCCCACAAAAAGGAAGTATTAACTGTCTCGGTTCAGTTCCGAGTAAACGAGAGCCTTCGTTTATCTCACAAATATACTATATTCCAGAAGAGATATTTCCTTCTAATGAATCTATAGAAAAGTATGTACAGATTAGGTCTCCTTTTTATCCAAATTTCAGCCATACGGAGCTTAACCATTATCTTAAGGAATTCGAATTAGACCCTAAGAAAAAAACATCTTCGATGTCGCTAGGTCAAAAAAAGAAATTTGCTATAGCTTTCGCCCTAGCATGTAACACTAAGCTGTTAATAATGGATGAACCAACAAATGGTCTAGATATTCCATCAAAGGGACAGTTTCGTAGAATCATTTCGCAGGTAGCTACCGAAGAGCGTGTAATAATAATATCTACTCACCAAGTACGAGACCTTGACAACATTATAGATAGCATAATTATTTTGGAAAATAGTAAAATTGTTATCAACAATAGTATAGATACTATTTCTCAAAAGTTAAGTTTTAGAAATCTCACCGACGACGACGATCCACTTTACGAGGAAAGAGGTGTGTTTAACAGAAAAGGCATTGTTGTTAATAGCGATGGGGAACCTAGCAAAGTAGATATAGAGATGTTGTTTAACGCTGTAGTTAAACACCCTCAGTTAATAGGTGAGATATTAGGCGAAGCTATAGGAAACTTCTAGAAACTGGATTTTAACGCTTTAAAATTCGAAATTGAATAAAACCAGTTTATAGAACTCCCCTATATAAATTACTTTAATAATTAAATTTAAGAAAATTATGAATAATACATTTAACATAAGACGCTTCGGTAATTACGCACGAATGAATTACTGGTATCACAAAAAACAATACCTTATTACAATACTTGCAATAGTGGTGTTACTATTTATATTTTTATGTAACTTTCAACATATAACACGTTTCGGAACTACCAGAAATCCATCTGATTACGTCATAGGAATATTCTCTACTGCTTACTATGTAGTTGGTGTTATATTCACAATTGCATTTGTTAGTATATCTATGCGCGGTGTTGGAGCTAAAAATTACACTATGCAGGATATGTTGATTCCTGTATCTACTTTCGAAAGATATATATTTATCATTTTAAACTCTACAGTTGTAGCTTTTATATTATTTACTATTATTTTTCAAATTGTAGGCACTTGTACTGAATCATTATACCATCTTAGTGATAATGGCTATATGTTTAAAAGCCTTGTTAGCATAAATGATCAGTCTTCGATAAGTAAAGGATATACACAAGAATTTCATTATAACCTTAAAGATATATTAGGCAGACCATATATCCAGGGTGGCGGACTAAATTTGATAATTCAAATGGAGATAATACTTTACACCTTATTAATTTCAGTTGTCATGTGGGGTGAGATTACCTTCAAGAAATTCTCTATTATTATGAACATTTTGGCACATGTAGCCTTATTTGTTCTAATTGTTTTAATATATGACAATGTAAATCTTTCGAAATACGTTTACACCGCACCTCTTCGTGTCACATATTCTACAAGTCACCACATGGAGCTATGTAAAAATTACATTGTATACGCATCGTACATATTACCTATTACTTATCAATGGGTTATTTGGAAAAAACTAAAAACTTTAACAGTAACAAAATAAAAATACCAACATGAAAAAATATGATTTTGCACTACTTTCACTATATGTTGTAATAGTAGTCTCAGTATTTAGCTATCAACGCTATATACATAACATGAAGCAACAAACAAAAGATATGTTTCTAGAAGTCACAAATAATCAAGATATCACTAGCATCGTTATTGACAATATCACTGAGCGTATGGAGATATTTTACACTCAAGAAACGGACAGTGACACATGGAAAATACAAGGTTTCGTAAATCAGCATAACATAGATGATTTATATATAGAAAATGGCGTACTACACATTAAGAATATCAAATATGGAAGATTAAAACAGCTGAAAGTAAATCGCAACATTCCTATCGAAATTAACAACTCGCCTAAAGTAGTAATATTGAGTGACGAGGAGCTTGCTAATAAATTGACTAACAAGAAAACAAAACGGACTTATGAATTTTAATGAATCAAAACCTATATATCTTCAAATAGCAGACCTTATATGCGACAAGATAGTCAATTGCCAATGGCAACAAGGCGATCGTATATTGTCCGTGCGCGATATGGGAAGTGAGTTAGAAGTCAACCCTAATACGGTAATGAGAGCTTACGAATGGTTAGCTGAAAAAAACATAATTTACAATAAACGTGGTGTAGGATTTTTTATTAGCGCTGATGCTCTTGCATCTGTGAGAGCTGACAGGCGTGAACAGCTCCTAAATAATGACCTTCGTGAAATTGCTAAACGGATGCAACAGCTTGATATTACAGTAGATGAAGTTGCCTCATATATCACTGATTATCTTAAAGGAAACTTTACTAGATAAAGCCTAAGTTCAGATTATTTGAACACTGTTAATCAAAGCATTATTAATAATTTAACATAAGGAATTATGAAAAAGAAATTAAAATACATACTAATTGTTTTGCCGCTAATTATTTGTAGCTGCTCTACACAGAATCAAGGACAAGCAGACAACGGTATTAACCTTAAAGAATTGGTACAACAAAAGAAAAGTGAACCTAATCTTAGTCTTATCTATGAATCTATACAATACATGGCACTCGAAACATCGGAACATTCTGTTTTATCAGGCAATATTTCTTTAGCTTATGTGGATGATAGCAACATCTTTGTTAAGAGCAATAAAGTTATATATAGGTTTAATAAAGATGGAAGTTTTGGGAACAAGATAGGCACAGTTGGTCAAGGACCAAAAGAATATGTAATGCCTTATAAATTTCAATTTGACAACAAAAACGGTCAAGTCATTATATTAGTTGAAAACAACTCTGTTCAATTTTGGAATTATGATGGGACTTTTTGTCAAGAAATAAAGTTAAATAGCGATTTAAAGTTTAAGTCATTTAGTTATCATAATGAGCTTTTATATTGTCAAGGTAGAAAATATCATGACGATGGTGGTGTTGATATTGAAATGGTGATTTTCAACAATAAAGGAGAAAAAAAGTCTGAATATTTGGTTTACTCAGATAAAGAAAAGGTCGCCGTATCACTAGAGTGTCCACCTATGTCTTATATTTTTAATGATACTGTTAGATATGCTAATACTTTTAGTAATTCCATACAAAGTTTGATGTCAGACCATACAGAAGAATATAAAAAACTTAATCTTAGTAATTTTCAACCAACTAGAAATTTGTTAGAAGATGCAAGTCTAAAATCAAAATTGATGTCCGATTATGTTCAAGTATTAGACCTACAAGAATCTGATAAGTATATGTTTCTAATAATTTATTTTAATAAAGCTATTTCAACACTAGTATATAATAAAACAAAATCCAATTCAATATTATTTAGCGATATTAAGCACCCAAATCGTGGTGGTGGAATCAAAAACGATATAGATAATATTGGGAATTTTTACCCTTCTTATGTTAATGGTAAAAAATCATACGGGTTATTACAAACTGCACAGCTTTCTGAGGAAGAACTAACTAAATTGAACTATTTGAATACTAATTCATTATACAATATTGATTTTGAATCAAATCCAGTTGTTGTGATATGTACAGAAACAAAGTAAAACTAGTTTCTAGAAGTCCCCTTGAATAATTCTGTTTTCTGTAAAAAAGTCATTCTAAACAAATCGCAATTTCAAACAAATTAACTATCTTTACATGCCGAAATTCGATTTACAATTTCCCTAACAATTAAATAAAACTTAAAATATGAAAACATTATTCGCAGTTCTCTTAGCACTATCTTTAACAGCATGTCAAACGACTCCTAAAAAGGTAGCTACCCTAGAAAACGGTATCATTACTGCAAATCTTAAAAACTTTAAAGATACTGTAAATCTTAACCTGTCTGATTTAATAGAAGATATAGAAATTTTACAATTAGATAACGGTATAGGAAACTATATCGCATCCCACGCGATATTCTACTCATCAAACAACTACATAGCAAGCGTTGGAGGGAATAACAGCAAATATCCTGTCAAATTATTTGAAAAGAAAACAGGTAAATTCATAAGCAATATTGGATCGATAGGCAATGGCAACGGAGAGTACATGCATCCTAAAGATGTAACTATATGCGAAGATAGCCAAAAAATATACATAATGGCTCCTACTAGTAGAAACTCTATCCTTGTATATGACTTTAACGGCACTTACCTTGAACGAATAGTCTTAGAAGCAGAAACAAACTTTTACGGTACTTTTTCACATAATTCAAAACAAGGAAGAATCAGCCTTGTATCAGAAAGTCATAAATATACTAGACCAGGGATAATGCAAAAAAGTTATTCTGGGGAAGAGTTAGCAGCTCATGAAATTAAATTAGCTAAATATGCAGGTATTTATTTTTCTAGCAATGATAAATGCCCAAATATTCACCCTTATAATTTAAACAACTTTCCTGACACTCTTTTCCGTTATAACGAAAATGACAATAGCCTTACTCCAATATTTACACTAGTGTTAAATAACGTTTCAACAGTTGACGACCTTGATGTATCTTCTATATCTAAAAGATATTTTGAAACATCTGAATATTTCTTTGCTTGGCATTCAAATATTAGCATCAGTGCGAACAAGGGGCCAATTAAGAGTTGGTACACTCCAGGACCTATAAATGTAGAAGTTATCAACAAAGAAACACTTAATGGTGGCCACTTGAAGTTAACTAACGATATTATACTAGACCCTTATAACATATCACCTCAAATAACTAGTAATGACCTAATGATAGGATACGATGCTACAGTATTACATAAACACCTTAAATCTTTAACAAAAGAACAACGTGCTAAAGTAGACGAACAAACACTTGCTCGTATAGATAGACTTGTTGAAACAATAGACCCTGACGGGAATACTGTTGTTCTCCTAGGTAAGGTAAAATAGTAACTTTAAGGAAACTTCTAAATCCAAAATCGAATAAAACCAATTATAAGAACTCCCCTTAAGACAAAACAAACAAGAGGGAAATTCGCAATATAAATTCTGCGAATTTCCCTCTTTATATTTATACCAATAGTTCGATGACAACCTATCCTTCTACTTTATGTACTGCACAATCAATTCCTTTCAGTTAAAACAAGCACTAATAATTTATACTAACACCAAATCCTACCTGAGGTTTCTCGTGTTGTGATGCTTTATAAACAGACAGACCAATATTTAACTCTATCGTACGCATTCCTAAGAATAAAGTGTCAAAAAACAATTCAGCACCATAAGAATGCACTTTTTTATCATATACATAACTGTCATTTATATAATTACATTTGGCATATTCTCCGAAAATATCTAAATAAATACGTTTAATGTCGACAATGCTAGGTATAATAAAATCTGAATTTACTATAGGCATTTTATAGCTAACTGCTGTCGAAACATAATCTTTTACTGGAGCTTGTAAGTCATTACCTCTAGGGAACATAAATTCTTGAACGTAATTATACTTAGACACTGTTTGCACTTGGTATGCACCTGCTACACTTAGTGCATGATGCTGAAATAAACCAGGCAAATACCCTTTTGCGTAAAAATTAAGTATACTTCCAAAATCATCTCTAAATGGATTAACAGTACCTCCTGCCAAAAGTGAATAACCTAAACGTGGAGCAACATCTTTCTTTGCCATTATTTGATATGCTGTATAAGAAACCCCATACTTAACTTTCGCATCATAGTGTTTAGTCCACGCGAAAGTATCATCAAACAATAAAGCATTAGTTAGAGATAGATTTACATAAGGTTGTAAAGCTCTTGCAGATGAATTGCCTGAAAAACTCATTGGTAAAGACAAATTTAAGTCTAAATCTAATTTGTTTTTCACTTCTGGCATTTCAATTTCTTGGTATAATAATTCATCAGCACTTAATGTACTAAACAAATCTTGTGTATCTCCACCATAACTCATACCTAAACCCACATGAACAGGAAGTGCAGAATATTCTAAATTCGCAATAAATAAAGACTTTTCTGTTTTAGGAACCCAACCATAACCAAAATAACCAGTAAGTGAGCTCAAAGAGTTCTGTGTAAGTAAAGTTGCACCATATCCCATTTCTAACTGTTGGTCATTAATTAATTTATCAACATTTACAACGGCAGGCACCCAACTATGTATGTTAAACAAATGAGACGTTTTATTATATTTTTTCAGCTTACCCTCATTTTTATCAACACTACTTGCTGTGATATTAATTGTATCTAGTTTAGGTAAATTCCAGTCTACAGTTGGTACGGCGACAGTTTTCTTAGGCATTTTTTTATCTAAACTAACTTTTCTCAACGTATCTATATCGAATTTTTGCTCTGCTAGTTTATATCCTTTAGTAGTATAAGTTGCTAATGCTACTTGTGAATCACTGCCTCCCACACCTGCAAAAGAGCCGTATTTTGATGATGTTAATTGATATTGCTTTTGTGTTACAAGGTTAATAACATGCACTTCATCTTTACCTGACTCAGTTGAGCCAAAATACAACTTGCCGTT
This sequence comes from Rikenellaceae bacterium, assembly GCA_044433415.1. Taxonomy (GTDB): domain Bacteria; phylum Bacteroidota; class Bacteroidia; order Bacteroidales; family Rikenellaceae; genus JAWXTP01. Next base: position 64,926 of record JAWXTP010000002.1, on the reverse strand, counting down.
TTGAGCTGAAAGATCTGAAAACACTATATAAGTTGAATTGTGAACTATCTCTTTTTCTGAGGTTTCCAAATCTATAGCTTCTATAGTCATACCCCTATCATCTACGATAATATATGCTAAATTAGAAGTTTCTTCGTCAAAAGCAAGACCTAGAATAGAATCATCATCTCCATCAAAGCTATAGGTTTTTTCGAAATTCCATTCTTTATCAAAGATATCTATTGAAGGATTATTCTGCTTATCATAAACAACCAACGCAAACTTATCATCTGAAATAGGAGTTACAAAATCATAATTATCACTTTTAATAACTTCCTCTCCTTTATTGTTAAGAATAGGTTGGTTAGGGTAGTTGAGTTTTATGGTCTTTGCACGGCGCATTTTCAGCTGTCCATTTTTAGTATAAAAATCAGCCTTTTTAATAACAGATTTAACATCATTATCATAAAAAAGAGAAGGAGCATATTCGTTCCAGTAAGCTACTGAATCTTTTATAACTAATCTATTATCTGACAAAGGCACTGATTTTAATCTAAGCTCCGTATTATTTACTTTATCTACTGCTACAATTCCATACACTTCATCTAGGCTATATTTTCTTGCAACTATAGTTTCATTACCTAAATATTGAGCATCTTTATATATAGTATATGACTTATAAGGTAATTGCAAAATTGATGTACTGTTAGGTTTTTGTGATTCTTCATGCCAAAAATCCTTTAATTCTGCTAATGTTTCTTTAAAAACTTTTACTGAACTAGTATTATAATATTTTCTTGCAGCAATATAATCAGAAACCACAAAATAAGGATTGCGACCTACATATCTTAATATGTTATTCCAGTAGTCGTCACCATATTTTTTGTATGTATATGCTGTCATAAAATATCCAAACTCATAATAACTTGGTGTATACTCTTTATAAGAGCCTAGATTCCACTTATCATATAGACGTGTATTGACCTTTAAATCCTCATTTAATAAAGCGCGCATACCCATAGAAAAGCTAGGTTGAGAACCTCGCCCATTAAATGCAAACTGTGTTTCTACAAACACTGCATCACCCTCAAAATACCACAAAGGAGGAATAGAAGCCACGAGTCCTACTATTTGTTCACCTAACACATACTTTAATATGCGTGTAATACCTACATCAAGGTTACTCATTTGTACAACATGTCTATATTCATGAGCTACTAACTGCTTTATCCATGGCAAAGAATTTTGAGCTGATGGAGGTGGCATAAAAAGCTCCATGCGTTTAGGAGCCCATGATACTAGCCCATTAGATTGTATATTTTCTGTATGTAGGATAACATTAAACTTTTCTACTTCTGCGGACATGCTGTGTGTCACATAGGGTGTTAAATAATCAAGATACCCTTCTACTATTCGAGCTTTATCTTCATAATAATTAGGGAAAATAACTCTATGTGTATCTGTTTTAAGTTGATTCCATTTTATTGATGCAGGATCTACACCTGTTGTATAAAACTGAGCATAACCTTTTGCATTACTCACTAAAAAAAGTAGCATTATCCACATAACTCTATGGGATAACGCTTCTATTATAACACTAAAACCAGATTTCTTATTCATTATATATTTATTTATGGTAATTTATGAAACTAGAGCTAAAACCTTGCAAAAATACATTATTTTTATCATTTTGAACAAATTAACGTTTAATTTTGCCAATAAATAATGTAAAACAATCACTGTACATGCCTAGAATCAATTATATAACCCTTGCTCTATACCCTTCTTTTTTTAATATTTCAACTACTTTTTCTCTAAAATCACCCTGAATAATAATCTCTCCATCTTTTGCACTACCTCCAACGCCACATTTCCCTTTTAGGAACTTACAAAGCTCTTTTAAATCGTCCGCGCTACCTTTGTAATCAGCAACGATAGTCACCTTTTTGCCTCCTCTGTTACGTTTATCTAACGCAACTCTTAGGTTTTGCTTACTAGGTGCGACTTTTTCTACTTCCTCTTCAACTTCTGTCGTATATTCAAAGTCCGTACTTGTAGAATATACTACTCCTAAACGGCTTTTCCAATCATTATTACTCATAACAAACTCTCTTTTTACGTCTTAAACACATAATGCCTGACAAAATAAGATTCTCTTTATTTTGTCAGACACTATACATAGTAGCGTTCACTAATTTACCTAGCAAACGCTACTATTAATAATTTATTTTCTGAACCCTAGATTATTCAACCCAAGTTCTACCATCTGATGTTATATAAACTCTTTTTCCATCAAATCCGTCTACAGAAATTTCCCAAGAGCTTCTTGTGAATCTTAATTCAGGTTTGAAATCTAAACCTTCTACAGCCACTTCTTGTGGACGTAATTCTTTAATAGATTTTACATTTTCAAGTTCTCTCATACGGAAATATAATTGACGTAAAGCCCATTTAACATCTTCGTTTTTATTCCAAACAAATTCCGAAACTCCTTTACCAGAAGTTTTTTCTGAGAACTGTAGGAAACCCCATGTTTCAGGTTGGTGCATAGCTACAGCTCCTTGTGGAGACCATACCCAGTTGTCTTCACCACCATTACCTGTTTTACCAGTGTACTCATTAGGGATTTTCACGTATTTCTCTCCATCCCATTTAGTAAACCATTCAACACGTGAGAAGTTAATGCGCCACTGTACGCCCTCGGCAGGCTTCATCCCATCAGGTTCGTTAAGAGCATCTAAAGGGATAGCGATTTCTACACTCCATCCTTTATCAACATCGCTTCCGTCATTAATAGTTCCATCAACATGAACCGCAGATTTAACACCATTCATATTCCAATGGTCTAATACTCTACAACCAGCATCACGGTAAGGTCTTGTTAACATTAGGTCCCACTCAGTAGCAAAAGCGTTCATCTCAAACTCCATATAATAATGACCATCTCCATTAGGGTCTACGAAAACCTCAAAGTCATTATCACGGAAAATAACTGACTCACGTTCTGTTAAAGTAGCCCATACATCTGGTTCATCAAGGTAAGCTGATATATATAAATATTTGTTGTCCCATAACATCTTAGCTCTTGTTTTAAAACGAGGCTCTAACTCTCTACGGTAACCTTCGATATCAACAAAGTAGTCAGTCCAAGGCGCATTTTCCCATGCTTTTTCATTCATTTTCCCATCGATAACTATAGGCTCATCTGTTTTGTAGCACACATATCTCTTTGGATTAAATTCATACTGCTCCTTAAAGGTAACTTTTTGAGCATTTAACGTTGTCGAAACTGACAAAAATGATAACAATAAAATCTTTTTTAACATATCTATTTTGTTTTTTATATTAAGGTTATAGGGAACTTCTAAAGACTCCCCTAAAGAGTCACCTTAATCATTGTTTATAAATAATACTACTTAAGTTTTATAAATTTCCTAAAATTTCTTTTTCAATTTTTGATTATTCTTATGGCGATTTTTATCTCTAGTATTCTTTTTCTTGATATTTTTTACCAAGGCCTCCTCCAAATTCACCCCTGTTTGATTAGCAATAGCCGTAAGAACCCACATAACGTCAGCAATTTCATCTGCAATTTCTCGTCCCTTATCACTCTCCTTAAAGGATTGTTCTCCATAGGTGCGTGACATAAGGCGTGCTAATTCTCCGCACTCCTCCATTAAAATAGCAAGATTAGTCATAGGGTCGAAATACCTCACTCCCTCTTTTGTTATCCAGCTATCAACAACTAATTGCATTTCTGAAATCTTCATTATTCTTTATTTTTAGAATCCATAATAATCGTTACAGGTCCATCATTGATTAAAGCAACTTTCATATCTGCACCAAACTTTCCACGTCCAACAGTTTTTTCTAGTTCCTCCTCCACAGTTTTTACAAATAACTCATACATAGGTTCAGAAACGCTAGCAGGAGCTGCTTTTATATAAGATGGTCTATTACCTTTTTTGGTAGATGCTTGTAGAGTAAACTGACTTACAACAAGTACTTCACCATCTACATCCATCACAGAACAATTCATTATACCCTCACTATCATCAAAGATGCGCATCTTTAATGATTTATTAACCAGCCACTTAACATCCTCAGTAGTATCATCACTCTGTATGCCTACAAAAATAAGTAAACCCTTATTTATTGATGAATGAAGCTCCCCATCTATAGTAACCGAAGCCTCTTTAACTCTTTGTATTAATAATTTCATAGTACAAATGTAGTTATTATTTAAAAAATATCCAAAATTGTTTCATTTTGTTTTAAACAATAACTATTTATTCCACATCTTCTTGCACCTATAACATTAGCTTCTAAGTCATCTATGAAGAGAGATTTTTCAGGGATTATACCTGTCTGGTCTATCAATTTTTGATAAATCTCAGCATCTGGTTTTCTGCATTTAACCTCATTAGAATAGAAACATCTTTTAAAAAGTGAACAGAATTCATATTTAAATTGTTTTCTAAACATTTCACCAATAAATCTCACATGCTCAGCATTGGTATTGCTAAGTAGGTAGAGGTCGTGATTTTTTCCAAGTTTTTGTAATAGTTCTATACGTTTAGGGTCAAAATTATTTAAGAGCACGTTCCAAGCAGCCCAAAAATTTTCTTCTTCGACGTTTTTTACTCCATATTTTTCTTTAAAAAAGTCAAAAAATTGCATGGTGCTGACTTTTCCTGTCTCGTAATCTTTAAAAATTTTTAAAGGTGATGGGAAAACATCTTCTGGTTTTAATCCGACTATATTTAACGCCATAAAAGCGTCTATACTTCTTTGAATATCAATATCTAGCAACACGTTTCCTAAATCAAATATAATGGCATCAATATTGCCATATTCTTCTAAAATACCTTTCATAACTGTAAAAAAAATTAAAAATTTTGTTAATAAATTTGCATATTTCACTACAAAGATATATATTTGCACCGTAAAAGAACAAAAAAAGTTCTCGGGCCTATAGCTCAGTTGGTTAGTAGCACCTGACTCATAATCAGGGGGTCACAGGTTCAAGCCCTGTTGGGCCCACATTAGTGGGATAAGCACTTGCAAGTAATTGCAGGTGCTTTTTCATACAATTTCATACAATCTAACAAAAAAGATGCTCCTGACAGGTCTTTCTCAAAATGTGTGTTTTGGGGTCTTAAGCTAGTATATTTGTAAGTCTGTACAAGAAAAATGTTTTATTTTTAACACTAAATAGTTCAAAATATTAATGCGGAATCCTGTAGAACATTTTAAAAACAAAGTTTTTCTTATTATCAATAATAGTAGTGTTTAATAACGACAAGCAACTAAATAATCGTTAAATATTTTACAACACATTTTGAGAAAGACCCCTTTTTTCATACAATTTTATGCAATTTCATTCAATTTCATTCAATCTAACAAAAAAAAGATGCCCTGACTCCATGTTAAATCATAAGGTCATATGTTTTGTTACTCAGCTGTAAATTACTAAATTGCGGTGCTTAAAAATAGTTTGTATTATTGTTGTTAAAATGATAAATTTACGTAACTTTGCGTAAAATGGTTATAATAATGCAATGAACAAATTGCTGACTTATAATAAATCAATACTTACCCCATAAAATTTAAATTATGAGAACTATCGACCTTTTTTCTTTAAAATCAAAACAAGGATTCATTACGGGTGCAGCACGTGGAATCGGGAAATGTATAGCAGAGGCTTATGCTGACTTGGGTGCTAATATTGCAATTGTAGAAATAGATATAAAACAGGCACAAATTACAGCTAACGAAATAGCTTCTAAATATGGAGTTAAGTGTATAGCTATAGAGTGTGATGTGACTTCTGGAGACAGTGTGCAACAGATGATAGATATATACGAAAAAGAATTTGGTAGTATAGATTTTGCAGTTAATAATGCCGGTATCGCTAACGTAATCCCAGCAGAGGAAATCTCAGCCGAAGCATTCAAAAAAGTAGTAGACGTTAATTTAAATGGGGTCTTTCTAACTGCACAAGCAGCAGCAAAATTAATGATTAAAAAAGGAACTAAAGGCTCTATCATAAATACAGCTTCTATGTCAGGGCATATCGTAAATAGACCTCAAACAATAGCAAATTATTGTGCATCTAAAGGTGGTGTGATTTTATTAACCAAATCACTAGCTGTAGAATGGGCGAAATACGGAATTAGAGTGAATTGTGTGAGTCCTGGCTATATTGCAACAGAATTAGTGGCTGAAATGAAAGATATGCACCCTTTATGGTTAAAAGATATACCTGCTGATAGATTAGGAACTCCTGCTGACCTTGTTGGAGCTTATGTCTTCTTAGCAAGTGCAGCTTCAGGATATGCTACAGGTAGCGATGTTGTAGTTGATGGAGGATATACATCTATTTAATTAAATAAAATACTATATAATGACAAAACACGAAATTGCAAGATTAATTGATATTAGCGCTGTACGTGCTGATTCAACACTTAAAGAAGTTAATGAAGTTATTGAGGCAGCTAAACAACATGATTTTATCTGTGTGTTCGCAATGCCTTCTATGGTAGATAATATCTCAAAACAGATGAGACAAATGCCTAGTGTCCTTTGTGGAGGCGTTGTTGGTTTTCCTTCAGGCTCTGAAACTACAGCATGTAAAGTTTTTCAAGCTTATGAGTTAATATATAAAGGATGCGATGAGATAGATATGGTAATTAATATAGGTAAACTTAAATCAGGTTTACTAGATGAAGTACGTGAAGATATTTTAAAGGTAAAAGAGGCCGTTTTGACGATACCGTTAAAAGTAATTATTGAAGTGGCGCTACTGACTGACGAAGAGATTGTTACAGCTTCAAAAATAGTTATGGAATGTGGAGCAACTTTTGTGAAAACTGGTACAGGCTGGGCAGGTGCTACAACTATGCATCATGTGAAACTAATAAAACAAACTGTAGGAGATAATATTTTAGTTAAGGTTGCAGGGGGAGTTCGCGATTTAGATACTTTACTAGAGATGCATTCACTAGGAGTGTCACGCTTTGGTATAGGCTATAACTCAGCTCTTGAAATTATGAAGCAGGCAGAAAAAAATGATAAATTATGAACTATGTAATAGCTTATGACCTAGGTACAGGAGGCATAAAGGCATCGCTGGTTGCAGAAACAGGCGTTGTCTGTGAGAGCACTTTTGCCCCTTATGATACCTATTTCCCATGTGCAGATTGGCAAGATCAAGCCCCAGAACATTGGTGGGAGGCTGTGAAATCTACAACAAAGAAGTTGTTGTCAAGCTCAAATATCGCCCCAGAAGATATTAAATCTTTAGCTATTTCAGGTCATAGTCTTGGTGTTGTGCCTATAGGTAAAGATGGCGAACTTTTACGCAGTACAACACCTATATGGTCAGACCAAAGAGCAACCAAACAAGTAGAAGACTTTTTTAAAAAAGTTGATTATAAGGAATGGTATACTATTTCTGGTTGTGGTTTTCCTGCTGCTTGCTATTCTGTTTTTAAGATAATGTGGTATCGTGACAACGAACCTAGTATGTATGCTAAAATAGACAAAGTTATAGGCACAAAAGATTACTGTAACTACAAATTCACTGGAAGACTTTGTACTGATTACTCTTATGCTTCGGGTACAGGAGTGTATAACCTTAAGGAATGGGTTTATGAACAAAGTTTCGTGGAAGGTTCTGCTATAGATAAATCTATCTTACCTGAGATTATTAATTCTGATGCTGTAGTGGGGAAAGTAACGCTTGCAGCAGCACAAGAAACAGGGCTGAAAGAAGGTACAGTTGTAGTTTGTGGAGGAGTAGATAATTCATGTATGGCGTTGGGTGCTAAAGGTATAGTGCCTGCTAGGACTTATACGTCGTTGGGTAGTTCATCATGGATAGCAGTTGTTGATAATCAGCCAATAATAGATTTTCAGTATAAGCCTTATGTATTTGCGCATGTATTAAAAGGTATGTACGCTTCGGCACTATGTATTTTTTCTGCTGGAAGTTCTTTACAATGGGTTCGCAACAATATTTTTGCAGACTTAGTAGAGAGTGAGAAGTTGGGTAAAATTAAAGATTCTTATACAGAAATAGGGAAGTTAGCAGCACAGTCACCTTTGGGAGCTAAGGGATTAATGTTTAATCCAAGTTTGTCTGGAGGCTCTTCAATAGAACCGTCACCTGCTATTAGCGGCGCTTTCGTAGGTCTTAGACTTAAGCATAGCCGTGAAGATATAGCACGTGCAACAATGGAAGGAATAGCCCTTAATTTACGTGTAGCACTTGATGTGCTTGCAACATTTTGCCCTGATATAAAACAGATGCTTATCGTTGGAGGAGGAGCTAAAAGCCAATTTTGGATGCAGCTTTTTGCAGATATATATGGAATAGATATACTAAAAACTAATGTAGATCAAATGGCTGCAACAATAGGAGCTGCTGCACTAGCATTCAACGGAGTAGGAATATGGAATGGATATGACATAATAGATAGTTTACACCAAGAGCAAACTTACTATACTTCAACTTTAAGTAATAAGGAAGAGTATGATAAATTGCTTGAATCATTTATAAAAGTCACAGGTTTGATTGCTAAAATAGGCGATTAGCGGAAACTTTAAGTTTTCGGTAATTGCCCACAATTTTGTAAAAATTGTGCACTCAGTTGTCTCGAAGAGCAACTGAAGGCGAGTTTTTGTTCACTTTTTTCAAAAAAGTGTTAAACGAAACTTTGCAGTTACCCCCATTTTGGGTCGAAAGTGCCAAAATGGGGGTAACTGCAAAGTTTTAAAGCCTGTAAGTGATACTTTAATTATTTAGTAGTCTTAATTACAATTGTACCCTTACGTAAGCCTTTAGCAGTTGCTTCCAATACAATCTCACCTGCATCATCAGTAGACTCTACAATTGCAGTCATCATACCGCTAAATAGTTTCATTTTAGGTTCTTGGAATGACTCTAAGGAAGCTGAGTTGCCATTTGCACCTGCACGATAGCTACCTTGTCCCTTAACCTTGAAAGTAATCTCGTCAGTTAGTGTAGCACAGAAGTTGCCGTCCTTGTCAAGCACTCTTACTGTTACAAATGATAAGTCTTTACCATTGGCCTTAATTACATCACGGTCAGCCACCAACTCAATCTGATATGGTTTACCTGAAGTGCGAACTATAGCTTCGTCAGCAACCTTGCCATCTTTATCATAAGCCACAACCTTAACTTCACCTGCCTCATATTTAGTATCCATCCACATCAAGCGGTAACGTTTCTGACGTTCGAATTCTGCCATCGACTTTTCGTCAGCACTTTCGTTGATTGTAACTGACAAATCTTTAGTCTGTACACCTTGGCTCTTACCATTGATAAATAGCTCTGCTGAAGGGTATGAAGTGTAAACAAACACAGGAGTTATCTCACCTTCACGACCTTTCCAGTCCCAGTGTGGTAGGATATGAAGTGTCTCTTCCTTTTTGTTCCAATGGCTACGATATAGATAGTAGCGATCTTTAGGTAAACCAGCTAGGTCAACAATCCCAAATAGAGATGAGTGGCTAGGCCAGTCAGTATAGTATGGTGTAGGCTCACCCAAGTAGTCAAACCCAGTCCAAACAAATTCACCAATACAGTAATCCAAATCCTCTTGGTGGATAAAATCATCCTCAGGTAGGTTACTCCAACCGCAATGCTCTACATCATAAGACGAGGATGTGTGATCCTCATATTTTTTCATTGACGAGCGCACTACAGGGAATTTATACACACCGCGCGAACTTACAGTTGAAGCAGTCTCTGAACCTAGAATAATCTCTTGAGGAAGTTTAATATAATTCTCTTGATATTTATGAGGACGGTAATTAAAGCCCGCTACATCCATCACAGCAGCCATATTGTTACTCACTACTTGATCTGGAGCATCCATACCCTGAGTTACAGGGCGAGTAGGGTCTTCACGGTGGCAGATATCTTGAAGTCTACGAGCCAATTTAGCAGCAGCTTCTGGTTTCCATTGGTCTGGTACTTCATTACCAATACACCACATCACAATACTAGGACTATTGCGGTAGTGACGAATCAGGTTTACTAGGTCGCGCTCAACCCACTCCTCAAAATATTTGTGATAACCGTTAATTACTTTAGGAGTAGCCCACTCGTCGAATGATTCAGCCATCAACATCATACCCATTTCATCACACGCCTGTACAAGCTCAGGAGCAGGCATATTGTGTGATGTGCGGATAGCATTAACCCCCATATCCTTCATTATACGTACCTGACGACGGATACCAGCCTCGTTTGAGATACCTCCCAATGGACCTAAGTCGTGGTGGTTACAAACTCCTTGGAATCTAATTTTTTCGCCGTTTAGGAAGAAACCCTCACCTGGTTTGATTTCAATTGTTCTGACACCAAATTTTGTAGTATATTCATCTTTCAGTTGGCTGCCCTTATATACCTTAGAAACTGCACTATAAAGATAAGGACTATCCATGTGCCACAACTGAGGGTTTTCGATATAGAGTTCTTGTTGGAATTTATCTTTACTATATTTAGTAAGCTGTGATTTATTCTCAGCAATTACCTTGCTGTTAGCGTCAATAATCTGAGTTTCAATACTGTAATCCGCAAAATTGTCAATATCAGGAATTGAAATCTCAGTTTGCAAATCAACCTTTGCAAAATCTTTTTCCACAACAGGAGTAGTCAATTGAGTTCCCCAAACAGGGATATAAGCATCTTGGGTAACCACAAAATGCACATTGCGATAAAGACCTGCACCTGGATACCACCTAGATGACTCATTAGAGTTTTCAAGGCGTACAGCTAGTGTATTAACCTCACCTGCTTTCATATACTTAGTCACATCAAAATGGAAGGAGTTGTAACCATTAGGCCAGTTACCAACTTCTTGACCATTCAGATAAACTTGAGCATTGCTCATAGCTCCGTCAAAAATAATAGTTGCTTTCTTGCCTTTCTCAAATTCAGGAGCTTCAAATTGTAGTCGATACTGCCCAACTCCAACAAATGGAAGACCTCCCGTACGTCCAGCGTGCTCCATTGCCTGCTCTTGTCCGTCTTGGGTAATTGCAACATTTTGTTGGTCATTGTGTATACTAAATGGACCATAGATAGCCCAGTCATGAGGCACTACAACCGATTGCCACTCCGTATCATTAAACTCAGGATTGGTAAAACTTGAATCCTCTTGGCGCGAGAATTTCCAACCTCTTTCGAGTAGTTTCACGCTCCTTAGTTCTTGAGCTTGTGTCGCTAATGCCGTGACAGTAAGCAGTGTAGTAAAGAAGATGTTTTTTAATTTCATTCTGATTTTATTTTGATTTTTATTGTTTATAATAGCTTGATACAAAGATAATATATTTTGTTATTATACAATGGTTTCAGTATCACAAAATCCCAGAATAAAGCTACTGTGGCTATAAAAAATATGAAAAATTAAATTATTTTTTTATAATTAACCATAAATGTGTATGTTTGTAAGTGTAATTAGTTTATTTATTTTTAAAACTTAAAGAAATGAGAAGATTTTTGTTATTATTTTTTGCACTGATTTTATTTTCATGTTAAGAAAGTGGTGTTGTCGTAGCGACAGAAGAAAATGGTGTAATATCAGTTAAAACTAAAGACCTAAAGGATGATATAGTGTTGCCTTTGTCTGAACTAATTGAAGACCTGGAGGTTGTTCAGTTGGATTCCAATATAGAATATAGCGCAAACTGTGAGGAATATGCAAGTGTTTTCTTGTCAGATAACTATATAGCCTTACCAAATTTTAAACAAAAAATAATGTTGTTTAATAGAAAAACTGGAAAATATATTTCTAGCATTGGTGATATAGGTAATGGGCATGGAGAGTATAGACGCATTTCTTATGTTTATATTAGCGAAACAAGCGGTGTTGTTTTTGCTGTGGCAGATAGGTGTAAAATAAACAAGTATGGTTTAGATGGTAAATTTCAAGAAACATTACCACTAGCAAAAGAACTTGAAGCTAATTCTAATATTGTGGTAAATATAAACGAAAAAGATAAAGAAATCACTATATTTTCGGGCTTTCGTACAAAACGTATGTTATGGAAACAAGATTTTATGGGGAATGAGCTTGCTAACATTTATGCAGATGATAATCAGGATGAAAATTTTGGAATCCGCATGAATAGATGTGCAGGCGAGATAAGTGTAAGTTTAAGTAACCTTAAAAATAACCCTGATTCCTTGTACAAATTAAATAATAATGCCTTAAAACCTGTATTTGCATTAAATGTAAGTCATTTAAATGAAAATAAAGAATATGAGGGTACAGCACATGCGAGAAGTTATTTTGAAACACCAAAATACTATATAACTGAAATTACTGAACTTAAAATGAAGTCTAAGAATGGTAAAATTGTAGGTGCTTCAATAAATTTATTGCCAGGAGGTGTCATAGTTAATAAAGAAAACCTAACAGGTGGTTATTTTAAGTTGTTTAATGATTATTTAGGCTTAGATGTGACAAAGAATGTTAGTTATGCAGACGGAATATTTATAACAGGATATGACGATGCAGCAACTTTGGTAGAAGAGTTAGAAAGTATCCCAGAAGAACAAAAGGCTAATATGAACTCTGCAACACGTGAGCGTATAGATAATCTGATTTCAAGTTTGGATGAAGAGGGTAATGCTGTTGTGATGATAGGTAAATTAAAATAACTTTACTGAATGAAATTATTAGAAGACTAACGTTACCAATAAAAATGTAAATATGGAATTATCAGTAACTAACAAAGAGAAAGCACTAGAGGTAAACCACAATAAGCTAGAGCATAAGTTTATTGTTAAAGTGCAGGATTTCACAGCCTATGTGTTATATAGTATTAAGGAAGGCACCTTAACAATTACTAGTACTTATGTGCCTAAACCTCTTGAAGGTCAAGGTATAGCGTCAGCGCTTACAAAGGCATGTTATAACTATGCTATAAAAGAGGACTTAGCAATTACTGCTACTTGCTCGTATGCGGTGGCTTGGCTTAAAAGAAATAAAAGTAACTAGAGCGATAAATACGAAAGATAATACACTGAAGTAGTTGTAAATCTATGTGTACTAAGGTGTTATGTGAGTGTTGAAAGGCTGAATTTGTCGAAAATATCCGATTGGGTTCAGCCACAATTCTCACTATAGCTTTAACATAGTTTGTATGGTGTTTTCTATTTCAGCGTGCATAAGACCGTAGTTAGTGTTAGCTTCCATTTCGTTTATTGTTTTAAGATCTTTATGTACCTTAGTTATTTCCTCGTTATTTAGTGTATTTGTGTTAATTGCTAGGTGTAGTAACTTTATTGCGTATGATGAACTTAAATCATCACCGTCATAGTCAGTGTCATTCCATACTTCATCCTCAATATACATTTCTGAAATTTTACGTAACATTTCTATAGCAAGGTGAACGCTTTCTATTACGTATCCTTTTTTTACCATTAATTCGCCTTTATTTGCTAAAGCCCATAGGTTATGTCCAACTCTAGACCAGTCTAAGTGAGGAGCATATTCTCTTGGGTGGCGTTCATTTAATACGTACATAAAACACTTGTCAAGTTCTATGTCTATATTTTTTATTCTTTCTTCAACACTATCTCCATTGTAGCCTGCAAACTTAGCAATAAGTGCATCTGCTAACTGCTTGTTTACTAAAGCATGCTGTTTGCAAAATTCGGCTATTTCGTCAATACCAATCCACGTAAATACGTTTTCTAGGTCTGTCTTGTTATCTAACATGGTGAAGAGTGAGTTTTAAAGTTGTAATTGTATATTTAGTAGTAAAGGAGATAAACAATAGTAATCATAGTGATTGTCTGCTGTTTATCTCCTTTTATTTATACCCCAATTCACAAATGAAAAGGAATGTTAAAAGTCTTATTTAGCTGCTTTAAGTTGCTCAATTTGCTCATTTAGAGACTTGATTTTACTTTCAGCATCAGAAAGTTTTGTACGCTCCATAGCAACAACTTTCTCAGGTGCAGAACTTACAAAACGCTCGTTAGATAGCTTTTTCATAACACTAACTTTGAAGCCTTCAGCGTATTTTAATTCAGCTGTAAGTTTTTCTATCTCCTCTTCAACATTGATGTTGCTAGACATAGGAACATAATATTCTGTAGTCTTAACAATGAAAGAAAGAGCACCTGCAACTTTATCATTAACCATCTCAACACTTTCTAGGTTACCCATTTTTACTAAAATAGGGTTGTTAGTTGTGTTGAAAGCCTCATTTTCTAGTACTTTAAGCTCTAAAGCCTCTTTTTGAGGGATGTTTTTATCCTTACGGATGTTACGTATAGCAGAAATAGCTTCCTTAGTTAACTCTATATCTTTTAATAAAGTTTCGTTGTAACTTTCGTTTCTAGGCATAGACTCAACCATGATACTTTCACCATCTTTACGCTCAGCGATAATGTGCCAGATTTCTTCTGTGATAAATGGCATAAATGGATGTAAAAGTTTTAATAGTTTATCTAAGTAGCCAATAGTAGCTTTAAGTGTCGCAGCATCTATAGGTGAACCGTAAGCAGGTTTTATCATCTCTAAATACCAACCTGAGAATTCATCCCAGAATAGTTTATAGATTTGCATTAAAGCCTCAGAAATACGGTAGCTATTGAAGTTTTCTTCTATCTCTTCAATAGATTTGTTTAAGATAGAGTCAAACCATTCAACTGCAATTTTAGAACTTTCAGGTTGAGCTTCTGTTTCAGAAACTGTCCATGAGTTAACAAGTCTAAATGCATTCCATATTTTGTTACCGAAGTTACGACCTTGGTCAATAAGAGATTCATCAAACATAAGGTCATTACCAGCTCCCGAACATAACATCATAGCCATACGTACGCTGTCAGCACCATATTTAGCAATTAAATCTAATGGGTCTGGAGAGTTACCTAGTGATTTACTCATCTTACGACGAAGTTTATCACGTACTATACCTGTTAAGTATACGTTAGAGAAAGGCATTTCGCCTCTATATTCGTAACCTGCAATAATCATACGTGCAACCCAGAAGAATAAAATCTCAGGAGCTGTAACTAAGTCATTTGTAGGATAGTAATATTTTATCTCCTCATTTTCAGGGTTTCTAATACCATCAAATACAGAAATAGGCCATAACCAAGATGAGAACCATGTATCAAGAACGTCTGGGTCTTGTCTTAAATCAGCAATAGTAAGCTCAGCGTTACCTGTTTTTGCTTTAGCTTTTTCAAGAGCTAACTCAGGAGTCTCAGCAACCACATAACCACCCTCAGGAAGATAGTAAGCTGGAATTTGTTGACCCCACCATAGTTGACGAGAAACACACCAGTCTTTTACGTTCTCCATCCAGTGACGGTAAGTATTTTTGAATTTCGCAGGAACAAGTTTAATAACATCATCCATTACAGCACTAAGAGCAGGTTTTGAAATGTCTTCCATTTTCATAAACCATTGCATAGATAATTTAGGCTCAATAACAGCAGAAGTACGCTCTGAAAGACCTACTTTGTTAGTGTATGCTTCAACTTTTTCCATTAAGTTAGCCTCTGTAAGGTCTTTGTCGATAAGTTCACGTACCTCAAAACGATCAAGACCTACATAGAAACCTACTTTGTCATTGATAGTACCATTGTCATTGAAAATATCTATAGTTTCTAGGTTGTATTTTTCACCTAACATGTAGTCATTAACATCATGTGCAGGAGTTACCTTTAGAGCACCTGTACCAAACTCAATATCAACATAAGAGTCAACAATGATAGGAATAGAACGGTTGATTAAAGGAACAATAACACGCTTGCCTACTAGGTGTTTGTATCTTTCGTCATCAGGGTTGATACATACAGCAGTGTCACCTAAGATAGTCTCAGGACGTGTAGTTGCAACTGTTAAATATTCGTCAGAGCCTTCAACAAAATATTTAAGGTAGTATAGTTTTGAGTTAACCTCTTGATAAATAACCTCTTCGTCAGAAAGAGCAGTAAGGGCTTGAGGATCCCAGTTAACCATTCTTACGCCACGGTAAATTAAACCTTTCTCGAATAAGTCACAGAAAACTTTAATAACACTTTCACTCATAGGTTCATCCATAGTGAATTTAGTTCTTGACCAGTCGCAAGAAGCACCTAATTTTTTAAGTTGTTCTAGGATAATTCCACCATGTTTTTCTTTCCACTCCCAAGCGTGACTTAAAAACTCCTCTCTTGTTAAAGAGGCTTTGTCTATGCCCTCAGCGCTAAGTTTCTGAACAACTTTAGCCTCTGTAGCAATAGAAGCGTGGTCTGTTCCAGGAACCCAACACGCATTTTTCCCCATCATACGAGCACGGCGCACTAATACGTCTTGAATAGTATTGTTAAGCATATGTCCCATGTGTAATACTCCTGTTACGTTAGGTGGAGGTATTACGATAGTGTAAGGTTCTCTATTGTCAGGTTTAGAAGCGAATAGGTCGTTCTCTAACCAATAACTGTACCACTTGTCTTCACTTAAAGACGGGTCATACTTTGCTTGAATTTCCATTTTATATTATTTTGATTATTTAAATCTATTTTTTTAACCCACAAATATAGCTCATAAAATTAAATTTTCATAATTTTTCATAATTTTAGAAGCTAAATTCCAAAACTTGAAGTTTTTGAGTTTTTTTTTGAGGAAAAAATATCTAATAAAATTATTGTTAGATTTTGGTTATACGTACACTCTATACACTCATAATATCAAGGCTAGACAGTAATAATAATAGCTTTTAGAACGTTCTTACGATGTAGCTATTAGTCTGTATAATAATATTTTTTTTGTAAGAATCGGTGATAAAATAATAAAAAATGTTAATTGTTATTGCATCTAATTTGCATAATAAATGATTATAGACTATTTTTGTAAATTCGGTGTGTAGTTATTGAATTTCTAGAGAGAATATAATTAATATATATTAATTACAGCCGTGATTTTAATAACATTAAGCCCCTTGGTATATTGTTTTTTTGTAAATGTTACTGAAAAATGAGGGGGAATATAAGTAAAATATGAAAAAAAAACATACATCATTAAAAGACGATTTATCTAGCATATCAGATTTGCTAGATGCAAAAACTGCTGTTATTCCTATTATATCATCAAACGAAACAGATGATACAGTAGAATTGCAGGACGCATTGCCAATTTTAGCATTGAGAAACTCTGTGTTATTCCCAGGCGCTATAACTCCTATCACTGTTGGTCGTGCAAAATCAATGAAGTTGATACGAGAAGTAGAGCAAAGTGGAGGTATGCTTGGTGCTGTGCTACAAAGAGATGTTGAAATTGAAAATGTAGAACCAGAAGACCTATTTAAAATAGGTACTGCTGCTACAATTTTAAAAGTTCTAGAGATGCCTAATGGTAATCTAACTGTTATTCTTCAAGGACATAAGAAATTTGAACTAGGTGAGTTTACTTCTACTGAACCTTTCTTTACAGCTAACATAATTCCGTTAAATGATATCGTTCCTGCATCGGAAGATATGGCTTTTGAGGCTTTAGTAGAAACTATTAAGGATATTGCTATCAATATTATCTCTATCAATCCTACCATCCCTAAAGAAGCATCTTTTGCGATTAAAAACATAGACACTAAACAAGGTCTTATCAACTTTATAAGTTCAAACTTTGAGTTCTCAAATGTAGACCGTCAAAATCTACTTGAAGCACCAGGTTTACTGATACGTTCTCAACGTTTACTAGAAATCCTAGTAAAAGAACAACAGATGTTGAACCTGAAAAATGAGATTCAGCAAAAAGTTAAGCAAGATATTGATGCTCAGCAAAGAGATTACTATCTACAACAACAAATGAGAACTCTACAAGAGGAGTTAGGTGGTGATGCTAGTGATCGAGAGATAGATGAGCTTCGTGAAAAAGCCATGAAGAAAAAGTGGAGCTACGAAGTCTTAGAAACTTTCTATAAAGAGCTTAATAAGCTAGAGAGAATGAATCCTGCGGTTGCTGAATATTCTGTTCAGATGAACTACCTTCAACTGATGTTGGATTTACCTTGGGACTACACAACAAAAGATAACTTAGATCTAAAACGCGCTAAGAAACGCTTAGATGCTGACCACTTTGGTCTTGACGAAGTAAAAGATAGAATCCTAGAACACCTTGCTGTCCTAAAACTTAAAGGTGATTTAAAATCCCCTATCCTTTGTCTTTATGGCCCTCCAGGTGTTGGTAAAACATCCCTAGGTAAAAGTGTGGCAGCGGCTTTGAAACGTAAGTATGGACGTATCTCTTTAGGAGGTCTTCATGATGAGGCTGAAATTAGAGGTCACCGTAAAACTTATATCGGAGCTATGTGTGGACGTATAATCCAAACTATCCGTAAGTGTGGTTCTTCAAACCCTGTTATTATTCTTGACGAGATAGATAAGGTTACACGTTCAAATCATGGAGACCCTTCAGCTGCTTTACTTGAGGTGTTAGACCCTGAACAAAACAGCACTTTCCATGATAACTACCTAGATATAGAGTATGACTTGTCTAAAGTGCTATTTATTGCTACAGCAAATGATATAAGCACTATTTCTACAGCTCTTAGAGACCGTATGGAGATGATAGATGTATCGGGTTACTTGTTAGAAGACAAGGTTCAGATAGCTAAAAAACACCTTGTTCCTAAACAGCTTGTTGCTCATGGTGTGAAAGCTAGAGAGCTGTCTATTAATGAGGCTGTAATGACAAAGATTATTTCTGAGTATACTCGTGAGTCGGGTGTTCGTACTCTTGATAAGAGAATTGCTAAGATAGTAAGACATAGAGCTAAACAGATAGGTTTCGAGGAAACATTTAAAGCTCCTATTACTGCTGCAAGTGTAGAAGAAATATTAGGCGTGCCACGTTATGTTAGCGATATTTACGAAGGAAACGATGTGCCAGGTATCGTTACAGGTCTAGCATGGACTGCTGTAGGTGGTGATATTCTATTTATTGAGTCTAGTATGAATAAGGGCAAAGGTGGCCTTAAGATTACTGGTAACCTAGGCGATGTTATGAAAGAATCTGCGGCTATTGCCCTACAATGGGTTAAGGCACATGCTGATGGATTAGGTATAGCATCTGAGATTTTTGAGAATAATGAAATCCACATACATGTTCCAGAGGGCGCTATCCCAAAAGATGGTCCTTCGGCAGGTATAACAATGGTTACTTCACTAACATCATTGCTTACAGGTAAAAAGGTACGTGAAAAATTAGCTATGACAGGTGAGACAACCTTACGTGGAAAAGTGCTTCCTGTGGGTGGTCTTAGAGAGAAATTGTTAGCTGCTAAGAGAGCTGGGATTACTGATATTATCGTAAGTGTTGATAATAAGAAAGATATTTCAGAGATTAAACAAGAGTACCTAAAAGGTGTTGAAATACACTATGCAAGAACTTTGACTGACGTGTTAAAGTTGGCGTATATCATTGATTAACAGTCTTTAGTTAACTTATAAAGTAAAAGCTGAATCCGTTTGTAAATGCAAATAGATTCAGCTTTTAAATTTTTAGAAGTTTCCTGAAATAAGGCTGTTAGAACATTAATTCTTTTCTTAGTTCTGCCATGCGTATAGCAGTAGCGCCTGCTTCTTCGCCTTTATTGCCGTGTTTGCCACCAGCTCTATCTTCTGCTTGTTGAGCATCGTTAGGAGTTAGAACCCCGAAAATAACAGGCTTATTAGACTGTAGAGCAACGTTTGTTACACCGTTAGAAACAGCATCACAAATGAAGTCAAAGTGTCTAGTTTCGCCTTGAATAACGCAACCTAAAACGATTACAGCATCTGCTGAGGTGTTGTCTGCTAACCATTTTGCAGCTACAGTAAGTTCAAATGTTCCAGGAACGTGTTTTACGATAATATCTTCTTCTTTAGCGCCTTGTTTAAGTAATAAACTCACTGCGCCATCTAGTAACTTAGAAGTTATAGGAGTGTTCCAGTCTGCTACAGCGATAGCAAATTTATAGCCTTCAGCTGAAGGTACTGGAGCTTCGAAATCTGAAAGATTTTTTAATGATGATGCCATATTTATATGTTATTATTTGATTTATGATGTAAAAGTATACTATTTTCTTTTTATAAACAAATAAAGCTCCTATCTTATTCAAGACAGGAGCTCTATTAAAGTCTAAAATATCTCTAAGATAGGCTATTAGTATGATACTTTACCAATATATTTGTCAATATCTCTACTTTCGATAGCAGCAGGGTATTGATTTTTGATTATAGTATAATATTCTAATGCTTTTTCTTTTTTACCTAGTTTCTCAGCTACAACACCAGCTTTTTTGTAGTACATAGGAGTTGTAAAAGTATTGTCAGAGATAGTTGCAGCTTTTACGAATGCGCTAAGAGCTTCTTCGAATTTGCCAAGTTGAACATTTGCATCACCTCTAAGACCTATGTTTTGAGCGTTGATAACTTCTGAAGCTAAACCTTTAACAGTGTTGTATTTTGCAAGGTAAGCAATAGCGTTTTCGTATTCACCCATTTGCATGTAACAAACACCAGCGTAGTGGTTAGCGATGTTGCCAACTTTTGTTGAAGAATATTCGTCAGCGATATCAAGGAAACCTTTGTTTGATGCTGAACCATTAAGAGCAACGGCAAATGAATCTATAGCGAACATTTGTTGTGCTACATACATCTCAGAAGATGCTTTCACTTCGCGAGGCATAGAAACAAGATAGATATACGCGAAAATAGCGCATACTACAATTGTTACACCGCCTACACCTATAGACAATTGTTTTAAATTTTTCTGAATAAATCCCTGTGTTGAATCAATAGCTGCTTCAATTACTTCTTCTGGATCTTCTACTTGTTTTTTTTGGACTTTGTTTGACATAAAATATATGTATAAGTTTTATTATTAATTCTAATTTCTCCTTGCGAAAAGCGTATAACTTTCCTTTTTTAACATCACAAAAATAAATCTTTTTATCGTAAATAAAACATTTTCACAAATTTTTATTATATTTTTGTGATAGGTTTCTTTGGTAAAAGACCTAAATTAGTGTTAAATGTACTAGTTAATTTATTTTAAATCAATAATATACAGTCTATGTACTTAGAAAAAATAAATATTGTTAATTTTAAGAACTTGGTTAGTATTTCTCTTAATTTTTGCCCAAATATTAACTGTTTTACGGGTTTGAACGGTGCGGGGAAGACTAATATTATTGATGCTATCCATTATCTTTCGCTTTGTAAAAGTTCTGTTGGTTTGAGTGATTTACAGTGTGTTAATCACGGTAAGGATTTTTTCTTATTAGAGGGTGAATATTGCTTTGTTGATGAAAAAATAGAGAATATTACTTGTAGTTATTCTCGTTCAAAAGGTAAGGTTTTGAAACGAGCTAATAAGGAATATCAACGACTGTCAGAACATATAGGTTTATTACCTGTGGTTATGATATCTCCTTCAGATGTGAATTTAATAAATGATGCTTCAGAAGAAAGGAGACGTTTTATAAATTCTTTTATTTCGCAGATAGATAAAGATTACTTAAGTTCTCTAGTTAGATATAATGGTTTGTTAGCTCAAAGGAATAAACTCCTAAAAGACCCTTATAGTATAAATTATGAGGTCTTAGAAGTAATAGATATGCAGATGGCTAGTTTCTCGGATTTTATTTATAAAAGACGTAAAGAATTTATAAAAGATATAACACCTATTGTAAATAGTTATTATAGAGAAATTTCTTCGGATGATAAAGATATTGAGATTGACTATAAAAGTGCGTTAGAATCTCAGAGTGCTCAGGAGTTGTTTGCTTCTATTATCGAAAAAGATAAAATAATGGGATATACAACAGCAGGTATACATAGAGATAATATAGACTTTAAGATAGATAGTTACTCAATACGTAAATATGGTTCGCAAGGACAACAGAAGTCGTTTCTGATAGCATTAAAACTTGCGCAGTTCAATATAATTGCAAACCATAAATCCTTTAAACCTATTTTGTTATTAGATGATATATTTGATAAACTGGATTTGGAGAGGGTAGAGAAATTAATAAACCTAGTTTCTGAGGAGCGATTTGGTCAGATTTTTATCACAGATGCAAATAAGGTAAGGGTAGAGAATATCTTAAGCAATATTAAAGGTGAATATCTTTCGTATGTGATAGATAAAGGACAAGTGTTAGATAAAGAATATTAATAAACGTATAAATTTAGCGTTATGGAAAAGACAGAACCAGTGTTAATAGGAAGCATTATAAATAATATAATGAAAGACAGCGCAGCCTTTTCTAAAGGAATGCTCGAAGCTAAGGTTATGAATGCGTGGTATGAAGTTGTCGGTAAAGATTTATCAGATGCGACACAAAAGCTGACTTTACGAGATGGTAAATTGTATGTTAGTTTTAATTCAGCCTCTGCACGAAGTGAGTTTTTTGCGCGTAGGAATGATATAAAATATCGATTAAATGGAGTTGCAGGACGTGTTGTTGTGAAATTTATCGTAGTTTCGTAATGTTTTGCACGATAATTGATTATGGTAATTAGACATATTGAATATTGTATTTTAGGGAACTTCTAAAAACTAGATTTTACACTTTGGTATAGAAATTTTTGCGGAATGTGTTATGTGTTTAGGATTAGATATGTGAACCGCAGTTTGTAGAACTCCCCTTAAAACCTGAATAAGATGGCGACTTTAAGCACCAGACAGATACAGAAATTAGTACAGAAACTTTCTCCTCAGCAGATACAAATGATAAAGCTCCTAGAGCTTCCTACAATTCAACTTGAGCAAAGAATAAAACAAGAAATTGAGGAAAATCCAGTTCTTGAAGAACTTTCTGATATAGCTGAGGATGCAAATAATGAAGGCTCTACTGCTAAGTTAAATATAGATGAATACGTAAAGAATGAAGATATTCCTTCTTATAAATTGTATGCAAACAACTTTTCAAAAGATGATAAGCATATAACTATGCCTCTTAGTGACGGTTTGAGTTATATTGAATATCTTGAAGAGCAGTTAAGTTATAAAGAGCTTAATTCTAAAGATCAGGTTATTGGTCGCTATATCATAGGATCATTAGATTCTGATGGTTATCTGAGACGTGAGTTAATGAGCGTTTCTGATGATATAGCATTTGCTATGAATCTAGATGTTTCAGAAGATGAAATAGAAAATGTGTTAAAGATAATTCAGACTTTTGAACCTCAGGGGACAGGAGCGCGAACTTTACAGGAAGCTCTTTTATTGCAGTTAAGAAATCACCCTCAGACTAGCGATGTGAGACTTGCAACAAAAGTACTAGAGAATTATTTTGAAGATTTTGCTAAAAAGCATTTTGATAAAATTATGTCGCGCCTAGGGTTAGATGATGACGATTTTCGTGATATTATAAATGTTATTACGGGTTTATCTCCTAAGCCTTCTAATTTGTATACAGAAAATAGTCAAAGTGAACCAACAATACAGATAATACCTGATTTTGTAATAGACTATACTAATGGTGAGCTAGATTTGTCTTTGTTCAGGACTAATATGCCTGAAATAAAGATAAATAAGAGTTATATAAATATGTTAAAAGAGGTTTCTAAGTCGGGAACACGTAAAAAGGATAGCCTTAAAAGTGAGAAAGGGGCAGCTCAATTTATAAAACAAAAAATAGATTCTGCACGTTGGTTTATTTCTGCTATAAAACAAAGAAATGCAACTTTGTTGCTTACGATGAATGCTATAATGGAATTTCAACACGAGTATTTCTTAGATGGGGATGAAACAAGGTTGAAACCTATGATACTAAAAGATATTGCTGAGCTCACAGAACTAGATGTGTCTACAGTTTCGCGTGTTGTAAATAGTAAGTATGTTCAAACACATTTTGGAATTTATTCTCTTAAGTATTTCTTCTCTGAAGCTATGCAGACCTCATCGGGAGAAGAAGTTTCATCGCGTGAAATTAAGAGGATTCTGTCAGACTGTGTAGAGGATGAGAATAAAAAACACCCTCTTACTGACGAGGCACTAATGATTATCCTTCAAGAAAAAGGATATAAAATAGCACGTCGTACGGTTGCAAAATATAGAGAAATGTTAAATATCCCTGTTGCGCGCCTTCGAAAAGAAGTATAATTTTTTTTATATGAGTATAATTTTGACAAAAGCCTGTATTACAGGCTTTTGTTGTTTATTACTGGTACCGCATAAGAGGTTAAATTTATTATTTTATACTTTTTGAAGAAAAAATAGTATAAAAAGTATAATTTTTAAAAAATATTATTATATCTTTGCTGTAAATAATTTTAAAGGTATAAATAATTATGAAAAATCTATTAGCTTTTTTTTCGTTACTGATTGTAGTACAAACAGTAGGTGCACAAGACTTGTCAGAGAGACAAGACACCGTGTTAATGGATGAAGTGACTATTGTAAGTCGCAAAGAAGGTCGCAAGTTAGAAGTGCTTCCTATTTCTGGTTCAGAAATGAATACACGTCTTTTAAGATCAGCATCAATAACGAATATAAAGGATTTTTCTTTGGCTATTCCTAATATGTTTATGCCTGATTATGGTACCAAACTTAATTCCCCAGTTTTTATAAGAGGTATAGGTTCTAAAATTAATTCTCCATCAGTAGGTTTGTATGTTGATGGGATTCCTTATTTTGAGAAAAGTGCTTTTGATTTCGAATTTGCAGATATTAGCTCTATAGAGGTGTTACGTGGACCACAAGGTACTATGTTTGGTCGTAATGCTATGGGCGGTATTATAAATGTAACAACAAAATCACCACTAACATATAAAGGCACTACAATATCATTGTCTGGAGGCAGCAAGGGTAGGGCACAGGCATCTATATCTGATTATAGAAAATTTACGGATAATTTTGGATATGGCATTTCTGGATTTTACCAACATAATGATGGATTTTTCTATAATGAGACTCTTTCGGAGTATGCTGATAAATTAAATTCTGGGGGAGGTCGTTTAAAGCTGAGTTACAAGAAAGATCGTCATGAACTTAACTTTGTAACAAATGTAGAGTATTCAGAACAAAGTGGTTATCCTTATATGTTGCTAAATACAGAAACTTTAGAAACGACAGATGTTAATTACAATAGAGAGAGTTTGTATAATCGTTTCTTGAACTCAAATGGATTAAGCTACACTTATTCATCACCTAAAATTATTTTAACATCCCGTACTTCACATCAATATAGTAGAGATCATCAAGGTATAGACCAAGATTTCACAGCTAGTGATTTATATTATGTGACTCAGAAAGAGAAACAGAATATGTTTACTCAGGAGGTTGAGGTTCGTCAAGTAGGTAAGCACCGTATTAGCTGGATAGCTGGAGCATCAGGCTTTTATCAGTCTCTAGATAAGAAT
This sequence comes from Rikenellaceae bacterium, assembly GCA_044433415.1. Classification (GTDB taxonomy): domain Bacteria; phylum Bacteroidota; class Bacteroidia; order Bacteroidales; family Rikenellaceae; genus JAWXTP01. The sequence goes on along the minus strand of JAWXTP010000002.1, from coordinate 39,560 downwards.
GTTGCTATGGAATATGTTACTAGTGGTTTGACAACAGATAAATATTATGACACTCCAATTTGGGGAGCTGCCTTTTATGGTCAAGCAACTTTGGATAGGCTTTTTGTAGATAACCTTTCATTTACTTTTGGTCTTCGTTATGACTTTGAAAAGGCAAAAATGGATTATGAGAATTATTATATCATAAGTGATAGTTCTTCGCTTAATGATAGTTTTGATAGTGAGTTAAACCATTCTCAGCTTTCACCTAAGTTTTCTTTACAATACCAAATAGAGGATTATGGTCAACTTTATGCAACTGTAACTAAAGGATATAAGGCAGGTGGCTTTAACTCTTCTTTTATAGAAGACCAAGAGCGTAGTTTTAAGCCAGAATATAGTTGGAGTTATGAGTTAGGAACAAAATTTAACTTGTGTAATAATAAGTTGAAAGGCTCGTTTGCGGTATTTTATATAGACTGGAAAGATCAACAAGTTTATCAGCTTTTATCAACAGGTACAGGTTCTTTGCTTAAAAATGCAGCAGAGAGTACAAGTTATGGTGTTGAAGCATCGCTTAATTACCAACCTATAGAGCGTTTAAATTTTGGTGTTGATTATGGTTATACTAACGCTAAATTTGATGAATATGTTTCTTCTGCTGGAGCGGATTATTCTTCAAATAGATTGTCTTTAGTGCCTCAAAGTACTATTTCTGGACGTGCGGATTATACCTTTGTGTCGTTTAATTCTTGTCTTTATGATAGGATAAATGTTGCTGTTCAGTATAATGGAGTTGGAGATATTTATTGGAACGATGCTAACACTGCTAAAGAAGATTATTATAATCTTTTAAATGCTAGAGTATCAATATCAAAAAGTATTATTACCTTTGCGGTCTGGGCGAAAAATATTACCAATACAAAATATAACGCATATTATCTTGAGTCATTGGGTAACAGTTATATACAACAAGGTAAGCCTTTTACTATAGGTGCAGATTTGATACTTCAATTTTAGAAGTTTACTAAAAGTTTTTGCCCTACTTAATAAACAATATTTACGAAAATAATTAATGGATAAATTTGAACAACAAAAACGACTAGGCGTTTTCTTTGGTTTGTATATAGCTCAGTCTATACCGATGAGCTTCTTTAGTACGGTTATTCCCGTACTGATGCGTCAAGAGAATTTCTCTATGACAACAATAACACTATTACAACTTATAAAGGTTCCATGGTTAATAAAGTTCCTTTGGTCTCCCTTAGTTGATAGAAATACGGGCTCGTTGGGAAGCTACAAAAAGTGGATTTTTAGTTCAGAATTATGTTATGCAGCGTTAATATTTGGGGTGTCTTTGTTAGATATAAAGACAGATATGATATTGATTGCTGTGTTGATTTTACTGTCATTTATTGCTTCTGCTACTCAGGATATAGCTACTGATGCTCTTGCTGTACGTTCCTTTGATAGGAAAAATAAAAGTATGGTAAATAGTATGCAGTCTATGGGGAGTTTTGCTGGAACTCTTGTAGGTAGTGGAGTGTTATTGCTTATTTATAAGAAAATAGGTTGGGATGTTGTTTTGCCTTGTCTAGCAGTGTTTGTGATGTTGGCGATAGTGCCTCTTATGATGCAAAAACGTTCAACGCCATTGATTCCTAAGCATACTAAAGCTACTAAGGGTGACTTGTTATCTTTTTTTAAGCAAAAGGGTATTTCTAAACAGATAATTTATCTTATCCTGTCTTACAGTGGGTTGATAGGTATATTGTCAACACTTCGTCCTTACATGGTTGACTTAGGTTATACCATAGTGGAGATAGGTTTTATTTCGGGAATTATTGGTACAGGTTGTGGATTTATAGCCTCATATTTTGGGGGTAGGATAGTTAAAAAATATGGTCGTTATCGCTCACGTATAATCTTTGCACTTTGTGCACTTACCACAGCGGTTTACTTCCTTATCTTTTCGATGTTTAAAGACTGTGGCCATGCCATATACGTAGGGGTTTGTCTTTTATGGGCTTCTTATGGGCTTTCTACTGTGATAGTATATACTACAGCAATGGATAAGTCGCGTGAGGGACGTGAGGGTACAGATTTTACGATACAGACAGTGCTTACTCACCTTAGTAGTATGATAATTGCTATTTTTAGTGGTAGGATAATAGATTCATTTGGAATATCAACACTTTACTCAGTGGAAGTGTTATTTACAATTATTACTTTATTGTATTCTATTTTTGCCTTTAAAGTTAAAAGAAAATAAATTTTCTTTTAAACAAAAATAACCTATGTTACATTAATAGCAACATAGGTTATTTTCATTTAGAGGACATTAATGTTCCTTATTCTTCTTCGTAGAAAATAGGTAGTGGTGGAGCATCTACTTCTGCATCAGCGCCTGGGACAGCTGACATAGGTACACCTCCAAGTTTCTCTCTATAAATCTTTAATCCTCTAATAGGAGCACTCCAAGAACTAGCTAAAGTGCCTTCACAACCACGGTCTGGCATCATTTGAGAAAGAACTTCTAGGTACTGGTCAAAGATTAATAAAGACTTGTCACAGATTGCGCGCGCACGTAATTGTTCAGACTCAGAAACAGAACCATCTTTTTCGATTTCTATAGTTTGAATACCTACACCTTCAATAAAAGCATCAAGGTAAATCACTGTACATAAAACGCGGTTCTCAATAAATGCAAGATAAGAATAGGCTTCACTGTCTTTAGACACTTCTTTTATTAACTCAGAGAACACCTTGCCAGCTTCATAATAAAGCTCTCTAGTATGTATTAATCTGTCTTTTTTAGTTCTATTAAAGAAGCCACCTGTACGCCAAGCACCCATCCAACAGAAACCAATATTTCCAAGATTTTTAGATGCAAAAATATCAGCCTCAGTAATAAGGTCTAGGGCTTTTTTAAGGTTAGCAGGAGTTTTAACTCCTAAACGTTCAGCATAAGATAAGTAGAATTGGTCAGGAGTAAGGTCTTTTGTCATTGTTACTTCTGTAGCATATCTAGCAGATGTTCTACATTCGGCAGTTCTCCAGTGGTTATACAAAATAGAAAGATGTTGTCCGTTAGGGTCTATCTCGTCAAGTTTATCCATTAAGGTGTTATTGCCAAGAATAGAGTTTTGGTATAAATACATTAAACCATCAAACTCAACCCATGAGTAGATTTCTGTAGCTGCTAAATCTTCTTTAGTTCTAATAACATTAGGAAGGGAATTTGCTGTACCCATACTACCATGAGAAGGCATTAAACACACTTTATTATCAGGCATAGCTAAACGAGCAAGTCTATAAACTGATTCTGTGTAATTACCGACTGAACAATAGATACCAATTTTTAACTCTACCTTGTCTCCTATTGTAGGCTCTAGTTTTTCTATAGCCTTACAGATAACACCCATTTGTGAATAAATAGCGTTTAGGTCTGACTGTTTTGGTTGGATAGGTCTGTTGACGATTTCATCACTAGCAATTTCAGGAGTGAAATAATGAGCTAAAGAAGCCTTGACTTCTTCTTCTGTACATCTAGGTCCCCAACCTCCTGTTTCTTCTGTAATAAGCTCTAAAGCATCAATTTCTGGATATAAATTGTAAACATCCATAGAAGTAGAAACAGCTTGATCTATACTAGAGATACGAGGTTCAAAAGATACCTGAACATAGAATCCCAATTCTTTTGCATATCTTATAAGTTGTTGCATCCAGTTGATAGCGAACTTGCTATTTTCTTCTGGTGATAGTTTTTCAGCAGAAGGAATACAGAAAACAGAATCATTTGCAGGGATGGCTTTTTGTAATAAAGGACTTTCGTATAAGAAATGGTTATTACCATAGAAATAGTTACCTGCAAGAGATAAGCTATCACCTATCATAGTTTCATACCATTGACCTGGGTAAGTATGTATAGTAAGTTTATTGAAGCGCATACGAAGAAGGTCGTCTAAGTATTTCTTGGCATCTTCTATTTCGTACGAAGAAATATCCATAGGAAAGTTTACGTGTTGACGTATACCTCTCCAGCGTACAGAAGGAGTGATAAGAGTGTCTTTAGGGGTAAACGCTGTTAGGTTAGGCTGTTCTGGTTTAGAGATACCAGTGATGTCGAAAGTGTAACCCAGCTCCTCTAGTAAGGTGTAAATTGCATGAGTGACACCAATTTCGTCCCCTGCAAAGAAAGACACTTCATTGTTCTCGGAAATTTTGTAACCAAAACTTCCGTTCTCCATTTTTGAGTCAACGGAAACACTAAATTTAGGAGAAATACTAGAGCTTGCTAGGGTAGCATTCACACATTCTTCTAAATCATTTACAGCCAACTTAATTGTAGATGGATTTACATTCCCATAATCCACATTGACACTGCCTTGTCCGCAGGCAGTTAGTAGTAGGAAACTACTAAATAGGTAAATGAGCTTCTTCATAATTTGTTCTTATTAGATTAATATTAGGGAGTTACTATAACTCTCTATTGATTTTGTATATATAACGCACAAGGGGAATTACTAAAAGTTATACTTGAAATAATTTAAATATAGCTTTTATACCGCAAAGTTATAAAATTATATTATAAAGGCAAAGGTAAAATGTGTGTTTTTACTGTTATTTGTCATTAGTTGTTTATGGAATGGGATCGTAACCAGAGCCACCTCCTGGACGACAAGAAAGGATTCTTTTTGCTGTGAGGTAGGTACCCTTGACGAATCCGTGCTTTTTGTATGCTTGAAGTGCATAGGAAGAGCAGGTCGGTGTGTACCGACACATAGGAGGAAAGTGAGGCGATATTGCTATTTGATAAAACCTAATTAGTAAAATAGGTATAAATACAGCTATCTTAGTTAATCTTTGTGAGAAGTTTTGAGAACGACTTTTTGATTCCATTTTCAATAGTATTATACTCTTCCTCGTTCTTAGATATGTAAATGAATGCTATCTCTAAAGATATGTTCTCGGGCATATTTTTAAGAAGGAAGTGTTTATTTAATCTGTATGCTTCTCTAATGCGGCGCTTTACTTTATTGCGCTTAACTGCTCTTTTGTGATACTTTTTACCAACAGACACTAATATTTTAACCTGCTTTTCATCGCTAGGCTTAAGGCAGTAGACACATCTCAAAGGATATGAAGTAAAGCCTATACCGCTAGCAAATAGCTGATTTACTACAGTTACCCCCGATAATCTCTCACTCTTTGGAAGTGTATTCCTTATTTGTTTAATCTCTGTCAAAATGTATATAAATGTTGTATTAAGAGGAATAATTGATTTCTTATTTAGAAACCCTCTTTAGTAATGTACACCAGTGCTAATGACACTGGTGTACATCAAATACATATAATTAAAAAAAGCTGTTCAGCTAATGTTATTCAGCTATAGCTTTTGTTGCTTTAGTTGTTCTTGTTGTCGTTTTTTTTGCTGTATTACATCTTGAAGTAGGTGTTTTTGTAGCTGTAGTTTTTGAGCAACTTTTAGCACTTGTACTTTTTGTACTAGAGCTTTTAGAACTCGCGCTTTTACAAGTAGAACTTTTCTTAGTTTTAGACATTTGCTTAACCTTAGCCATAACAAGTTCATTTTGTGCTGCGGTAGCTTTTATCATTTCAGAAATATACGTTGTGTCTATCTCTTCCCCTTTGTTAAACTTGTCGATAAACTTACATATTGCTGTAACCATAGAAGGGCATTCTTTGGTAGGAGCAAGTACGTTAACGTTTAGACCTGCATTAATAGCGGCTTGCGCTGTACCAACACCAAATGTAGCAATAACTGTATTCTCGTTAATTTTACCCTCAAACTGTGATGTTAAGGATGCAATTTCAGCTGGAGAATAAAAAACTAGCATATCATAATTAGAAATATCGCTAACCTTGTTAGTAACTTCATTAGACACTGTACGAGAAAGAATAACATTAACATGCTTAATCTTTGCCTTATCTAAAGCCTTAGGTATTTCTGGTTTATGAGGATCTGAAAGAGCTACTAGGTATTTCTCCTCTTTGTGTTTTACGACTATATCCATCAAATCAGCAAAACTCCCTTTACCAAAGAAAATTTTTCTTTTACGATATACAATATATTTCTGTAAGTAAAGCGCGATTGCTTCAGTTACACAAAAATATTTCATATCTTCAGATATGTTAACTCGGCACTCTTCACAGACTCTAAAAAAACTGTCAATAGTAGCACGGCTAGTAAATATAACTGCTGTGTGAGCAGATACATCGACTCTTTGGCTTCTAAATTCTTTAGAGCTAACTCCTTCGACCTTAATAAATGGAACAAAATCGACCGCTACTTTATGTTTCGTAATGATATCGTAAAATGGCGATTTTTCAATAATTGCTGGATTTGGTTGCGATACAAGTAGTTTGTTAATTTTCAAAATATATAGATTTAAGTTAAAGCTGCTTAATAAATAATTTGTTAAATTTATTTCTTTATTTTTTGTAATAATGTATGTGAGGTTTCCTTAAAAGTAAACGTCCAAATATCTGTTTATTACAACGTATAACAAAGAAATTGGAATAAATTCAACGGTACAAAAGTACAAAATATATTGCAATAATGAAACATTTTTTAGTTTAAAAAAACGATAAGTTTTTATCAAATAATAACCAATACTAGTTATTGCGATGAAAAAAAACACGTATTTAGTATAAAATATCACATTTGACGAGGCAAAAACACATAAAATTACACATGGAGTGGCAATTATGCCTAAAAATGAACAAATCAAATTTTTCTCAAACCAATACTCGCGAAAGAAATAATTTTGAAAATTATACCACTCAAGTGCAGAATTTGCTGTTTTTACATAGATATTGTATAATAACATATAGATTATAAAAATAAGCGCTCCGTATTTATTTAACGGTTCTATCTTTGTAGAGAAGTAAGTTACTTCACCTATTTTTAAAAAACCTAGTGTCAATGATAAAACGTAAAGTAATGAGAATTGTTGTAATACCTTGATTACTTTTAAATCATTTGAATCTCTTAAATTGTCTTCTGAGAATTTAGAAAATGGAAAATTTAAAATAGATCTTACAATTGATTTATTGTAATAAATAGTACAACAAAAAAATGCAACAATAAACAATAATGAGACAACTGTAAGGGTTTCGTTAAGTATATAAGAATTAGCATAGACGTTAGAGTTGTTTTCTAAGGTGCTACAAAGTTCAGCTTTGTTACCTAAAACTATGGATTTAGGTGACAAGGCAACTAGGCTATCTATTTTCAAAGAGTCTTGCATAATATTAAATTGGGGACTATTTAGGAAACTTCTAAAAATCGAATAAAATCAATTATTAGAACTCCCCCCTTTTATTTTTTGCAAAGATAGTAATATTTTTACTATCTTTGAGGTTATCTTAACGAACTTTTATTTTTAAAATAATGCGCTATGGCAAAAAACAATACTTTCAATTTATTTTCAACTCAAATAAGCTATAAAAGAAAATTATTATTTATTGCTACAGGTTTAATTATAGGGATTACATCTTTATTATTTACAAGTAGTGTGGTACAGAAAATATCAAATAGAGAGAAAAGTGAAGTCCAACTATGGTCTCATGCTATGTCTATGATAGGAAATAGTAATCAGGCTTTATCGCATAGAGAGATGAATCATTTTCATCGTCTCTTGTCAGAAATCATAGAAGCAAATAGTACCATACCTTCGATAGTGACAGATAGGAATTATAATGTAATAGATTATTCCAATGTAGATGAGGAAATTATTAATTCTCCTAAAAGATTACGTGAGGAACTTGAGAAAATGGCAACTATGAATGAGGTTATAGAGCTGTCTTTGTTTAATACAGATAGCATATATATCTTTTATAGTGAGTCAACACTTTTAAAGCAACTTAGGTATTTTCCGTATATTCAACTTAGTGTGATATTTATCTTTATTGTGTTTGCTTTTGTAATATTTACGACCTCTAAGCACGATGAACAAAACAGGGTATGGATAGGTATGGCAAAAGAAACAGCTCACCAATTGGGAACGCCTACATCTTCATTGTTAGGTTGGATTGAATATTTGCGTAACCAAGATGTGGAGGAATTTGTTGTTGAAGAAATGAATAAAGATATAACTCGTCTTCTAAAAGTCGTTGATAGGTTCTCAAAAATTGGCTCTAAGACTATTTTAGCACCGAAAAATATTTTTGAAATAGTAGAAAACGCAGTAAGTTATTTTAAGACAAGGATTCCTAAAAATGTACAGTTGATTTACAATACTTCTACAGACTTACCTCTACAGGCTTCTGTTAATGAAGCGTTATTTGAGTGGGTGATAGAGAATTTATTGAAAAACGCTTTAGACGCACTTTCAGGAAAAGGTTCCATAACTGTGACGGTTAAAGATGATGCAAAATGGATATACATAAGTGTTGAGGATACTGGTAAAGGAATATCTAAATCTAATCAACAAAAAGTCTTTAACCCAGGTTTTACAACTAAAACTAGAGGTTGGGGATTAGGATTATCTTTAAGTAAACGTATAGTTGAAGATTACCATACTGGCCATATCTTTGTAGCCAATAGCGAACTTGGTAAAGGCACCACAATGAGAGTGCAACTTAAAAAGTTGTAATGTCTTCTAAGTGGAGTTTATAGAAGTTCCCTTAAGGTGATTTCTTTTGGCATAAAAGCCGAAGGGTCGCCACCATTGATTACTATTTCTCGTACAATGGTTGAAGATATTTCTGAATACTCTACAGGTGTCATAAGGAATATAGTTTCTATGTTGGGGTTGATTTTTTTGTTAACCCCAGCTATTGAGCGCTCAAATTCAAAATCTACAGTATTTCTTATGCCACGAACAATAAAATTAATGTTGTTCGAACGACAATACTCAGCAGTTAGTCCCTTGTAAGAAACTACTTTTACCTTACTGCAACCAATAAAACATTTCTCTATGAGCTCAATGCGTTTTTTTAATGGAATAAAAGATTTTTTATTGCTATTTTCGCCTATGGCGATAACGATCTCGTCAAATAATCTCATTGATTCTTCGACAATAACTTTATGACCTAAAGTAAAGGGATCGAAAGAGCCTGGATATAAGGCTATTCTTTTTTCTTCCATTTTCTGATTAAATAGGTTTTAGACTCTTCGCCCTTAATAAGACGTTTGATATTTTTCCTATGCGTAATAATTAAAGCTATGGCAATAACAACGCCAAATATAATTTGTTCTATTGATTCTTTTTCAACAAACAATAAAAATAGAGGATAGCCTATGCCTCCAGCCATTGAGCCTAAAGACACATATTTTGTGATAAGTAATACTATAATAAAAGTAGCTAAAGACAATAATATGGGGATTGTTGTCATGCTTAATGCTGCGCCCGCGATAGTTGCAACACCTTTGCCACCTTTAAATTTAGCAAATATAGGGAAAATATGACCCAAAACAGCTGCGACAGCTAATGCCATTTCCATATAAAACTCTTGAGAGGGGTCGTTATCAAGTCCAACTGCTAGAAGAGCTAACTTAACAGCTACAAAACCTTTCATGAAATCTATTATGAATACAGGAGCAGCAGCTTTCCGCCCTAAAACACGCATTACGTTGGTTGCACCAGCATTTTTGCTACCATGTTCACGAACGTCAACACCATAAAAACGTTTACCAATCCAAACTGCACTTGAAATAGAGCCTAATAAATATGCTATAATTATTAAAAAAATGTTCTGTATCATATCAAAAATGAAATTTTTAAATTATATTTGCGAATAGAAATTACTAACATTCACATTACTTACACTTTGTTCCCAAAATCGGTAATTTAGCAACAATTTCTGGGGCAAATATAATATTTTTTTTTGTAATGAACAATTTACCTAAATCTTTAATTCCTTTTACTAAGCAGTGGACACTGTCTTGGATAAGTATAATTCTCGGTACAATTTTACTTTCTGGAGGTTACGTTTTGTTTATAAATCCTTATAAAATAATCCCAGGGGGTGTTTATGGCTTAGGTATTATATTTCACCACTTCTTTCATAATATTCAAGTGGGAACGTTTGGTTTGTGTTTCGATATTCCACTTTTATTGTTGTCTTTTAAAGTTTTTGGTGCTAAGTCAGGTGCAAGGACAATATTTGCAGCTGTATTAACTCCAATATTTATGAATTTATTTACTTATTATATTGGAGAAAATCCTGAAACAATGTTAAAAGGAACAATAAATTTAAGTAACGATATATTACTAGCTTCAATTTTTGGAGGTGTAATATCGGGTGCAGGTTTAGGCCTTATTTTTAAATCCAACGCAACAAGTGGAGGAACGGATATAGTGTCGATGATAATTTCTAAATATTCGAAATTGTCATTATCAAAGGCTATTATTATTGTTGAAAGTATTATTGTTTTAATAGGGTTGATAGTTTTTAAAGATTGGAAACTGCCTCTTTATTCAATAATTACCATATTTTCATGCGTGCAAGTTATAGACTATATACTTGAAGGAGCTTCAAATGATAAAATGATTTTAATTATATCTAAGGAACATGAAAAGATTAGAGACTATATAATTAACGACCTTGAACGTGGAGGGACATATATAAAATCAAGTGGTATGTATACTACAGAGGCAAAAGAAATGATGTTTGTTGTGGTAAATCGTCGTGAAGTGACTCTTGTTAAATCATTTATTATGGAAGTAGATGAGAATGCTTTTACTGTCGTTGTAAATGTACATGAAACTCTAGGTGATGGTTTTAAACGTTTTAAAAAATCAATGTAATTTAGGGAGCTTCTAAAACCCAATTATTTAGAAGTGCCTTTTGTTTTAAAATATTATAAAGATGAAAATAAAAATAAAAATTTTATTAGCATTTGTTGTTGCAACTGTAATTCTAACTTTGCTTATTCCTATTGAGGGTAATTATAAATATATCTTGGGGGAGCATTGGAATTATAATGACTTAACAGCAGAGTTTGACTTTCAGGTTCTAAAAACAAAAGAAGACTTGGAGGCAGATTATGACAATTTTGAGAAAAATTTCATTCCTATTTATTCATTAGATGAAAATGTAGCTATTGAAGCACTTCAAAAATTAACAAAAAAGTATGAAGTACCTGATTCATCCATTTTGAACTCTACAAAGTTAAGCGTTTCTCAACAAATTGGTAAAGAACTCAACAAAGTAATTACTGCTATTTATGATGTAGGGGTAATTAGTATGAGAGAAAGGCAAAGTACTGCGCCTATAGTTCGAATGCGAAAAGGAAAAACTCTTATACTTGTTGCAACATCTGCATTTTACACGCCACAAACTGCGTCAGAATATATAAATGCACATTTAAATAAAATATTAAAAAATGAAACTCAGTTAGAAGTTTCAGATTTGATTATTGATAATGTTGTATACGAAGAGAAATTAACTTCTGAATTTAAAGAAGAAGAGAAAAAAGAAATAAGTATTGCTAAAGGGTTCTTGCCAAAGGGTGCAGGCTTGATTAAAAAGGGCGACTTTATAGGGGAGAAAGAAAAGAATATATTAGATTCTTACCTTGATGAATATGCAGATTTAAAGGGAGAATCATCTACTTGGCATATAATTTTGGGTAACTTTATTTTTGTAGCTTTGCTTCTTACTTTAAATTATTTCTTCCAAATTAATTTTAGAAAAGAATATTCAGAGAAATTTGGAAATGTAGTATTCATACTATTTGTTTTTATATGTATGATGTTGGCTACGCGCTTAGTTGAGGCTTCTGATACTTTAAGTCTGTACATGATACCTTATGCTATAGTTCCTTTGTATGTCATTACTTTTTATGATATAAGAATGAGTATCTTTGAATTTGTAACAGTGCTGTTGCTGTGTTTGTATATTACTCCTATACCATTTGAGCTAATGTTCTTGAATTTGACAGCAGGGCTTGCGGCAACTTTTATTGTGCAGGATTCTTATCATAGAAATAGGGTTTTTATAGCTACTGGTATAATGTTATTGGTATATTGTCTTGGATATATAGCGTTTAATTTTATTAGAAATCAAACGTTTAATTCTATAGAATGGCTAGATATGATGTGGTTTGTTGTTAACGTGTGTGCAATGCTAGCTCTTTATCAATTGATTTATTTGTTTGAGTCTGTGTTTGGCTTTGTGACAAATATTACCTTATTTGAGCTTTGTGATACTAATAAGCCTTTACTTCAAGAGTTAGCACAAAAAGCACCAGGGACTTTTCAACACTCATTACAGGTTGCAAACCTAACAGCAGCTGCGGCTTCTAAGATAGGTGCAAACTCATTGCTTGCTCGTACTGGTGCGTTATATCATGATATAGGAAAAATAGATGCGCCTGTTTACTTTATAGAGAATGTCTCAGATGGTTATAGTCCACATGATAAGCTAGAGCCACTTCAAAGTGTTGAGTATATAAAAGGGCATGTTACCGCTGGGTTAAAATTAGCAAGAAAATATAATCTGCCAAATAAAATTTCAGATTTTATAATTTCTCACCACGGTACATCTAAGATTTTCTTTTTCTATCATGCTTACGTGTCAAAATATGGAGAACCAATAGATGAATCCATATTCTCTTATTCAGGGCATCTGCCAGATTCAAAGGAAGCTGCAATTTGTATGATGGCAGATAGTATTGAGGCTGCAAGTCGCTCCATGAAAGAGTATACATTAGAAGCAATATCTGGTTTAGTAAATAAGATTATTGATAAACAGATAGATGAAGGTCAATTTAATGAAGCTCCTATAACTTTAAGAGAAATTGCTGATGTTAAAGCAGTATTTGTTGAGAAGTTATCTAATATTTATCATACTCGTATAGTTTACCCAGAAAGGTAAATATGGTCTTTAAATATAAGTAAAAACAGCTAATATTGAGGTATTAGCTGTTTTTTTAGTTTTAAATAATGCTATTTTGTAAAAATTGCCTATCTTTGTTGGATTTGGTAGTAAACAATATAATTTAATTAACTAGAATGTACAAACAAAATATTTCAAATGACGAAGTCAATGCCCTTGAATCAATACAATTTGAGGGAGAAATCTTTGTTGTACAAACCGAAGCTGAGCAAAAAGAAGCAGCTGAATACCTTAAATCACAAAGTGTCTTAGGTTTTGATACAGAAAACAAGCCTACTTTTACTAAGGGTGTGCCAGATAAAATTTCACTTGTTCAGATATCTTCGAAAGAAAGAGCTTACCTTTTTAGGGTTAACAAAATGCCTCTTTCTCGTGAAGTTTTACTAGTATTGCAATCACGAAGAATTACTAAAGTGGGACTTGCTATAGATGATGATATAAAAAGAATCACTAAAGTAAATCAGAAGTTTTATCCTCGAAGTTTTGTAGATTTGCAAAAAATCGTTGGTGGTTATGGTATAAAAGAGTTAGGTCTTAAGAAAATATCGGCTATAGTTCTTAACGGTAAAATTTCTAAAGCACAGAGGTTGAGTAATTGGAATGCAAAAACACTTACTGAGGCGCAAATGCGTTATGCTGCCACGGATGCTTGGGTTTGTGCGGAAATTTATAATATATTAAAACAAAATAAACAAAATTCAGAACAGGAATAACTGTTCAAAATTATTACGAAAATAATGGCAAAAATATATTTAAAAAAAGGAAAAGAAGAGTCTCTTAAACGTTTTCATCCATGGGTATTTTCGGGAGCTATAGCTTCTGCTGATGGAGAAATTGAAGAGGGACAGATAGTTGAAATATATTCTGTAGATAAAAAGTTTATCGCTAAGGGACATTGTAGCCTAGGTTCTATCGCTGTAAGGGTGTTGACTTTTGATAATGAAACTATAGACGGCAGCTGGTGGGAAATGCGCCTAGGTTCAGCACTATCTAAACGTCGAGCTATGGGGCTTATAGATAATCCTGAAACAACTTGTTACAGATTAGTTCACGGTGAGGGAGACTTGCTACCAGGCTTAATTGTTGATGTTTATAATGATATTGCTGTTGTGCAATCTCATTCTTTAGGAATGCACGAAGATCGCAATATTATCGCTGAGGCATTACAAACTGTTATGAAAGACTATGTGTCTGCAATTTATTACAAAAGTGCAGGAACATTGCCTGATAGTGTTGAAGAAACTGAAAGAGAAGGTTATTTGTTTGATAATCGTGAAGATAAAACTCCTACTAGTACTGTTGTGCTTGAGCATAATAATAAATTTATTGTAGACTGGGTAGAAGGGCAAAAAACAGGGTTCTTTATAGACCAAAGAGAAAATAGACAACTTGTAGAGACTTACTCTAAAGGCAGAAATGTGTTAAATACTTTTTGTTATACAGGTGGCTTTAGTGTGTATGCTCTAGCAGGGGGTGCTAAAACGGTAGAAAGTGTAGATTGCTCAGCAAAGGCTGTAGCACGTGCTGAAGAAAATGCAGAAATTAATAATTACGCAGAAACACACAAAGGTGTAACTATAGATGCATTTGATTACTTAAAGAATCTAAAAGAGGACTTTTATGATTTAATAATATTAGATCCGCCAGCATTTGCAAAACGCCATAAAGCAACGCCTAATGCCCTACAGGGTTATAAGCGTATAAATGCGCAAGCTATGACAAAAATTAAAAAAGGTGGTATACTTTTCACTTTTAGTTGTTCACAAGCTGTAAGTAAAGAGCAATTTAGAACTACAGTTTTTTCAGCAGCAGCCATAGCGGGACGTAAAGTGTCTATCTTGCACCAAGTAACACAACCTTCTGATCATCCTGTTAACATATATCATCCAGAAGGTGAGTATTTAAAAGGTTTGGTTTTGTATGTAGAATAATTTAATAAGTTATTAGATGTCTGAAATTACATATAAAAATAAAAAACGTTTGTATATATTAGCAAAGGCGATTTGTAATATTCTAAATCCGCTACTTATGCCAGTATATCTGATATTAATGCTTGTGTCTATTAGCAATATTTTTGTATTTTCAACTATAAATATTCAAACAGTATTTTTGGTGTTTCTGGTATTGCTAATTTTTCTTGCTCCTTTTATATTGTTTTTAGTTTTAAAACGATTTAGGATAATAAAGGATTATAGCAAGAGTTCAAGGAAGGATAAAGTTAACTTTGTGGTTCCTACAATTTTGCTTTACTCGTTAATCCAGCTTTTTGTTGTAAATGAAATACCTATTTATTTTATTGCACGCATATTTGCTGCTGTAAATTTGACTGCAATTATAACTATTGCTATTTCTTATTTTTGTAGAATAAATGTTTACACAATAGGTTTAGGTGCATTAGTTGCTACACTGAATGTTTTAGGTTACCTTGGGTTTAAGGGTATAGATATATTTCTTATAATATTATTATTGTGTTTTGGGCTTTCAGGCACAGCATCAATGTATTTAAGAAAGTACAATTTGCTTCAAACTTTTGTAGGAATAATTGTAGGATATTTAGCAATGTTTACATTAGTGACCTTATAAAGAGAATTTCTAAAAACTGAACGAAGGGATTTTTAGAACTCCCCTATAGATTAATATTATTTAAAGTTATGGAATTTAGTCACAAGATTATAAATAGCATATTTAGTCGTCGCATTAGCGAAATTGAGGAATTTATGAGTGACCCTATAAGTACACAGCAGTGTCAATTTAGAGAACTTATTTTTCACTTAGCTAATTGTGAGTATGGTAAAGAGAGAGGTATTACATGTGAAACTTCTTACGAAGAATTTGTGCGTAAAATCTCAGTCTCCGAATATTCCGATATGGAAGAGTATATCAATAGAACCAGACAGGGAGAAGCTAATATAATCTGGGATGCTCCAATAAAATGGTATGCAAAATCGTCAGGAACAACAACGAGTAAAAGTAAATTTATTCCTGTTTCTACGGAATCTATCTACAAGTGTCAATATCGGGGGATGAAAGACGTTATTGGTCTTGCTGCTTACTCTAATGAGACGTTTAATGTTGGCGGAGGAAAGACGTTAACATTGGGAGGTGCTCATAGTATAGATGAGCTTTCAAGTAGTGGAGCACGTTCAGGAGACTTATCATCTATATTGATTGAACATACACCATTTTATGTGTCGTTGTTCCGTACGCCACCTAAAGAGATAGCATTAGAGACAGATTTTCTAAAAAAAATAGAAGTAATAGCAGAAACATGTTCTAAACAAAATATAACTTCTTTTGCTGGAGTGCCTTCATGGAACTTGGTTTTATTAGAAAAAGTATTAGAATATACAGGTAAGAGCAATATAAGTGAGGTGTGGCCTAACATGGAGCTTTTTATGCATGGAGGTGTGTGTTTTACTCCTTATCGTGAGACTTATAAAAAGCTAATCCCTTCACCTCAAATGAAATATATTGAGAGCTATAATGCTTCTGAAGGATTTTTTGCCATACAAGACAATCCTAAGTCAGTGGAGTTATTGTTAATGCTTGATTATGGGATATTTTATGAGTTTACTCCTGCAACTTGCCTTGATGATATGACAAAGGTAGTCCCATTGGAAGGCGTTAAGCTAGGAGTAAATTATGCTATTATAATTACAACTAATGGTGGGTTGTGGAGATATATGATAGGCGACACTGTAAAGTTTACATCTATTTCGCCCTACAGAATAAAGATTACAGGTCGTACTAAGCATTATATTAATGCTTTTGGTGAGGAGGTAATCGTTGACAATAGCGATAAGGCAATTGCAGAGGCTTGTAATTGTACAGGAGCCACAATTAGAGAATATACTGCTGCCCCTATTTATATGGATGTTAAGGAAAAAGGTAAACATGAGTGGATTATAGAATTTTCTAAAGAGCCCGATTCTTTTGAAAACTTCTGTGAGATATTAGATAAAACGCTTCAAAAAGTTAATTCTGATTACGAAGCAAAAAGAAAGAATAACGCAACATTAGAAAAACCTATTGTTCGAAAAGTTGACCCTGGGACTTTCCATAAATGGATGGAAAAACGAGGCAAGTCGGGAGGGCAAAATAAGGTGCCGCGCCTGTCAAATACTAGAGAGTATGTAGACTCTATTTTGGAATATATAATAAATTAATATAAAAATGAATATCAATAAAAAACGTGTAGTTGTAGGACTTTCAGGTGGCGTAGATTCATCTGTAGCTGCTTATCTTTTAAAAGAGCAAGGGTATGAAGTCATAGGTATGTTTATGCGTAATTGGCATGATACTACAGGTACTTTGGCTGGAGACTGTCCTTGGAATGATGACAGAATGTTTGCTGAACTTGTAGCTAAAAAACTTGATATAGAATTTAATTACATAGACTTAAGCGATGAGTATCGTAAGAGAGTTGTTGATTATATGTTTTCTGAATACGAAAAAGGCAGAACACCGAATCCTGATGTGCTTTGTAATAGAGAAATCAAATTCGATGCTTTTTTAAAGGCAGCATTGAAATTAGGTGCTGATTATGTTGCTACAGGACACTATTGTCAAAAAGATAGCGTTATAATTGATGGGAAAGAACATTATCGCCTTATAGCAGGTGCAGATAATAATAAAGATCAAAGTTATTTTCTTTGTCAACTGTCACAAGAGCAATTAGAAAAAGCTCTTTTCCCTATAGGGCATATAGAAAAACCAGAGGTACGACGTATAGCTATGGAACAGGGGCTTGCAACGGCTGAACGTAAAGATTCTCAAGGTATTTGTTTTGTCGGGAAGGTAGATTTACCTGTATTCCTACAACAAAAATTAAAACCTAAAAAAGGAAATATTATAGAGATTCCTAAAGATTGGAAGGGTTACGAAGACATAGTAGAAGAATCAAACCTTAAAGAATTGTCGAAACCTTATACTTATAGTGAAACTGATGGTATTAAAGTAGGTGAACATAATGGAGCTCACTATTACACTATAGGGCAAAGAAAGGGCTTAAATGTTGGTGGGAAAGCTGAACCTTTATTTGTTATAGGTATTAATGTTGAGACAAATACTGTTTATGTAGGGCAAGGGTCGGAACATAAGGGCTTATTTAGAAAAGCATTGTTTATTCGTGATGAAGAAGTGCACTGGGTAAGAGAAGACCTTAAGCAACAACTAGAAAGCGAACAAAGATATAAACTTCGTATAAGATACCGTCAGCCTTTACAAGAAGGAGTTCTTATAATTAAAGAAGAGGGTGCTTATATGGTATTTGATGAACCACAACGCGGTGTAACTGCTGGGCAATTTGCTGTTTGGTATAATACGGATGGCGAATTAGTAGGTTCTGGGGTAATTAATGAGTAATATTTAAAGATGAAATTTATTATAAATATATTGTTAGCGTTTTTTGTGACCTTCTTTGCAATGGCACAAGGAGTTCCTTCGCCTCAAATTAAATTTAAGTCAACAGTACATAACTTTGGTAAAATTAAAGAGGTAGATGGTGAGGTGACAGCTTCTTTTTCTTTTAAAAACACATCTGATACGCCATATATAATTAAATATGTATCTGTTAGTTGTGGGTGTACAAAGCCTGAGTATAAGAAAGCGCCAATTATGCCTGACGAAACTACAGAGGTAAAAGTTAGATATAATCCTGAGGGGCGTTCAGGTGCTTTCACATCAAAATTATACGTTATAGATGGAGCAGGGAAGCATGCTAATGAACTTGTGATTAAAGGGGTAATAGAGCCTCGTCCTAAAGGTGTGGATGATATGTATCCCGTTGTTTTAAGTGATGGGATTAGAGTGGAGTCTTTGCTTGCAACATATAAGGAAATACCTATAGGTTATAACCATAATCTAATGATAGGTGTTTATAATTCATCGGATAAAGATGTAGATTTTAAAACAACAGTCGATGATAAAGGAGGTCGTTTTAAGGCGTATATGGCTCCTGCAACATTGAAACCACAAGAAAAGGGACAGCTTTTTATTATTTATGACTTGAAAAAAGAACCTAAATTATATGGTAATTTTGAAACAGAAGTTAGCTTAGCTATTAATGGTGTTACATATAAGGACAAGTTTATCATAAATGGTATTTCTATACCAGATTTTACATCTTATACGCCAGATATGATACAGAATTCACCAGTAGGCGAATTGTCAAGCCGTTTTTATCATTTTGGAAATGTGAAAAATGGTGCTAATTTAACAAGGACTTTTACATTGACAAATGTTGGCAAAAATGACTTAGAAATTCTCGAAATTTCAGGTTCTAGTAGTAAAGTGAGTTTTTCTGTGCCAAAAAGAGTAATTAAAAACGGAGAAACTATAAATATTACAACAAAATTACTACCTTTGAAAAATGATAAAGGTAGAGTAGCTGAAACTATAACCGTCATTACAAACGACCAGTCTCAACCAATAAAGGAAATGAGGCTCGTTGCAAATATAGAGTAATTAGATAAAGGGAACTTCAAGAACTCCCCTAAAGCTATAAAACTCAAAAAAGATTTATCTTAATTTTAGGAGAATTCTATAGAATTCCCCTTAAACTCATACTTATTAACCAAAATGTTTAAAATTTTAAAAAAAAGATGCCTTGCAGAGAACATATATCTTATGGATGTATATGCACCTCGTGTTGCTAAATCTGCAAAGCCAGGACAATTTATTATCGTTCGTGTAGATGAGCACGGAGAAAGAATTCCTTTAACTATTTGTGATTATTCACAAGAAGAAGGAGCTGTTACTATTGTTACACAAATAGTAGGTAGTACATCAGAAAGAATCTGTAATTTAGAAGAAGGGGATGAATTTATGAACTTTGTAGGACCTCTTGGGCAACCTTCAGAGTTTGTTTATGAAAATATTGATGAATTACGTAAAAAGAAAATCATGTTTATCGCTGGTGGTGTTGGTACTGCACCTGTTTATCCACAAGTGAAATGGCTTAAAGAACAAGGCGTAGAAGTCGATGTTATAATAGGAGCTAAAAATGAAAACTTAGTGATTCTTGAAGAAGAAATGAAAGCCGTAGCGACAAATCTATATATTGCTACAGATGACGGAAGTAAAGGTTTCAAAGGTCTTGTGACTCAATGTTTAGAGGACTTGATAGATAATCAAGGAAAGCAATATGATGTTGTTGTTTCTATAGGACCTATGATAATGATGAAATTCGTGTCATTAACAACAAAAAAATATGGAATTAAAACTATTGTTAGCTTAAACTCTCTTATGGTTGACGGTACTGGTATGTGTGGGGCATGTCGTGTATCTGTAGGGGGTAAAACGTTCTTTACATGTGTAGATGGACCTGAGTTTGATGCTCACCTAGTTGATTTTGATGAGGCTATGCGTCGTCAAGGTCAATACCGCACTATTGAACAACGTAAAGCTAAACAAGTAGATCACAAGTGTAGAATAAATCTACACAAAGACTAATAGATTAGTTTTTTAGTGTTCTCGTAAATTCCAATTTTGTTGACCTTAAGAAGATTAATATAATGGCAAATAATAAAATAGATAGAATCCCTGTAAGGGAACAAGATCCAAAAATAAGAGCTACAAATTTTGAAGAGGTATGTTATGGTTACAACCTTGAAGAAGCGCAACTAGAGGCTTCTCGTTGTATTCAATGTAAAAAACCTCGTTGTGTGGCTGCTTGTCCTGTATCGTTAAAGATACCTCAATTTATACATGCTGTAGAGGGTGGAGATATCACTGCTGCTGCAAAAATTATAGCGGAAGACTCACTTCTTCCATCTGTTTGTGGTCGTGTTTGTCCACAAGAAAGCCAATGTGAGGGTTCATGTATCTTAGGTATTAAGAAAGAGCCTGTATCTATTGGTAAGTTAGAGCGTTTTGTAGGTGACTGGGCACGTGAAAATAATGTTGAATTATTCACTCCAGTTGAAAGAAACGGACATAAAGTAGCTGTAGTAGGTAGTGGTCCAGCAGGGCTTGCATGTGCTGCGGATTTAGCTAAAATGGGCTATGAAGTTAAGATTTTCGAAGTGCTACATAAGCCAGGTGGAGTGTTAGAATATGGTATTCCTGAATTCCGTTTGCCTAAGTCAAAAGTTGTAGCTAAAGAGATAGAAAACGTTAAGAAACTAGGTGTAGAGATAGAAACTGACGTTGTAGTTGGACGTACTATCACTATAGATTCTCTTATGGATGATGAAGGTTATGAAGCAGTATTTGTAGGTTCAGGAGCTGGTTTACCACGCTTTATGGGTATAGATGGTGAAAACTTAAACGGTGTAGTTTCTGCTAATGAGTTCTTAACTCGTGCTAACCTTATGAAAGCCTATGATGACAGTTATGACACTCCTATTTATGTAGGCAAAAGTGTAGTTGTAGTAGGTGGAGGTAATGTTGCTATGGATGCTGTACGTACTGCTGCACGTTTAGGTGCTAAGGCTTCTATTATGTATCGTCGTAGTGAGAAAGAGCTTCCTGCTAGGGTAGAAGAAGTTCACCACGCTAAAGAAGAAGGCATAGAGTTTATGATGTTAACAAACCCTACAGGTATCAATGGTGATGAGAACGGATGGGTTAAAACTATCTCTTGTGTTTCTATGGAGCTTGGCGAACCTGATGCATCTGGAAGACGTTCACCTAAGGTAATTGAAGGTAGTGAGCGTGAAGTTGAAACAGATGTAGTAATCATGGCGCTAGGTACATCTCCTAACCCATTAATCGCTTCTACTACAGAAGGCTTAGATACTAACAGATGGGGCTGTCTTATAGCTAATGACGAAGGCGCAACAACTCGTGAAGGAGTATTTGCAGGTGGTGATGCCGTAACAGGTGCAGCAACTGTAATCCTTGCTATGGGTGCTGGTCGTAAAGCTGCAACTGCTATAGATGAATATATTAAGGCTAAATAAGCTTGTAGCTTTTAGCTTGTAGGTGTTAGGTGTTAGGTGATAGGTGTTAGGTGATAGGTGATAGGGCGACAAGCGACTAAATATTGATAAAAATAATAATAAAATATTATTACTATAATTATTTAGTCGCTTGTCGCCGTTAGTTGAAACCCAGGTTTGTTACCATGAGCGTTACATAGCGTCCACGATTGTCCGCTTTTTCCAAGAATGGCTTAGATTTTTTGCGTTTTTCGGAAAATCAAGCGGAGCAGCCTTGAGGGCTGTGAGCATTGGTTTTTCGGAAAAGGTGAAAAATGTAGGCCGTTATTGGGAAAAGCCTTCCCGAACTTCCGACACGAAACCCAACTTACAGAGGGGTTGTGAGCATTGGAATTAAGGAAAAGGTCGCAAAGATGAGCCGTTATTGGGAAAAGCCTTCCCATAACCCACCCCAACAACCACAATGCTTACCGAAGGAGTTTTAGCATCTTTTTTTCGAGTGCAAGATCGTCGATGCTTTTGTCGGGTGATATGATGAACATACTGCGTATTAAATCTTCCTCTTGACAGGTATAATTATAGTAAGGTAATAGTCTATCGTCAAGCTGTTCTTTTTTTATTATCCTAGTTTCATATTTCTCAAATTCTTCAACAGAAATTTCATCCCCCTCACGAATCAATACCACACGGCGCGCAATAGGATTGCGATTATAATCATGGCTAAGATAAACACCCTTTATTAACTTAGGCTTATCTATTACAGGCAATTGAAGATACATCACTTTTAAAGCTATAGATACTATTTTAGCTTCGTTTATAAATACATAACCTAAATTGTTCTGAGGGAAAACCCCTGCCCCAGCACTAGTCTCACCAGTTATCGTCCTATTATAAACCCTAGGCATGTTCTCATTATCCTTTACAGAACATACCAAGTAAGGCTCAGCTTTTAACCCATCACAATATGATGAAATGCTATAAGCCGTGTATAACCCTGAGTATGCAGAAACATGTTTAGAATATTTAGCTGTTTCTTTGTAAATATTATCTATAAATGGAGAGTAACCCCTATTTGTAGCAGTGTAATGAGGCTCTATTCTCATTGCCTTTTCATGGATTTCATTTATGCTGCCTAGTAATTTACGCTTAGATATATTATTAACTTGTTTTAATGCTTCTTCTAAAGCTGTATCCGTATTTGTACCAGAGTTACAAAGGTTAGCGTAATGAGGCAAAACAGACGAATATAACGAAGATAATACGCTGGAGTACACTCCGATAACTTCAGCGATATCTTTCATTTTAACGCCTGTTTCACGTAGCTCTTTTAGTCTGTCGTACAGAGAAATTAGTAAATCCATATAGTTGTTTTGTTTATGGGGAGTTCTTAGAAGTTCCCTTATGTTTTAACGATACAAAATTACTATCAGATTATTAATTAAATATTACCGTAATATTTAATTAATATTAATAAATACATTAATGCAAATAAAAGGTGGAGCTTACAGAACAAGAAAAGCGCACACAAAACCTAGAAGCATAGGGCTTTGTGTGCGCTTTTTTATGTTGAGAATTGATTATTCGAACTCTGGAAGATTGAATATACTCTTAGTTTCGATACCACTTCTTACATCATAGAACCAGTCTTTAACGGCTTGTTGCATTTGAATAGTAAGTTCACGGTTTTCAAGAGCTACATTGTTTTTTTCTGAAATATCAGTTTTCAAGTTGTAAAGTTGAAGGTTGTTTTGTTTGTTTTGTCTACCCCAAACAAATTTCCAGTCACCTCTACGCATAGCACATTGACCAGTGCTGATCCAGAAAAGATCGCGATCTTGAAGTTTCTTACCTTTGAAAAGTAGGTTTTTAAGACTAACACCATCAACGATGTCACCTGTAGTTTGACCACCAGCGATGTCAACAAAAGTTGGAAGTAAGTCCATAGTGATAACAGTTTCATTACTTACAGTACCAGCTTTAACCTTAGCAGGGTAAGAAATGATACCAGGAACACGGTGACCACCTTCAAAAACAGAGTTTTTAGCACCTCTAAGAACACCATTGTCACCAACGTGGTTAGCTCCATTGTCAGAGCAGAAAACAACGATAGTATTTTCTGTAAGACCTTCTTTCTCTAAAGTTGCGAATAAATCACCTAATCTTTCGTCAAGGCACTCTATCATACCTACATAAATTTCAGGATAGTCCTCTTTAACTTCTGGTCTTATAGTTTTTACGTTACTTTCTTCACGAAGAGGAGCATCTTCACGTCTTTGGTAAGGACCGTGAGGAGTTTCGTAAGGTAAGTATAAGAAGAAAGGTTTGTCAGTTTTTGCTGGGTTGTTTCTTTCGATAAATTCTATAGCGTAATCAGTGATTAAGTCTGTAGTGTAACCCTGTACTTTCTCTAATTTGTCATTATTCCACCAGTCGTGATAACCTGCTTGGTCAATGTGAGTGTGGTAGTCTACATTACCACTAACATAACCTCTATATTCGTGGAAACCTTGGTGAACAGGATTGAATTCAGCATCATAACCTAAGTGCCATTTGCCAAACATAGCACAAGTATAACCTAAGTTAGCCATTTCTTCAGCCATAGTAACTTCACTTAAATCTAAGCCCTTTTCACGGTCGTTAGCAGCAGTAATTACACCTTCAACATCTACACGTTGTTGGTATTTGCCAGTCATAAGTCCTGCACGTGTTGGACTACTAACAGCACCGTTAGAGTGGAAATCAGTAAACTTAACGCCTCTTTCAGCGAGCTTATCAAGATTAGGAGTTTTAATTTTTGTGCTTCCAAAGCAAGAGATATCTCTATACCCCAAGTCGTCAGCCATAATTAAAACAATATTTGGTTTTTCAGGAGCAGTTGCTTTCTTTGCAGGGGCAGCTGCATATAGAGGTTGAGCTACAGTTAAGCCAACCGCTAAGTTACAAAGTAACGTTTGTTGTGATTTGTAATTCATTTTATGGGATTTTAGGAATAGGTAGAACCTATTGTTGTTAGTTGTTAGTTTAATCTTCAAATACTTTTCTATACGCGTGACAATCGGGCTCTCCGCCTTTTATCTCGTAATAATCTTGGTGGTAATCCTCTGCACTATAAAATTCTGTAGCTTGAGTTACTTTTGTCGCAACTTTGTAACCCATAGCCCCTAATTTTGCAATTAATGCCTCCGCTATAGTTTTTTGCTCCTCTGTTAGATAGAATATTTCTGTTCTATATTGAGGTCCTAAATCGTAACCTTGTCCATCTATTTGAGTAAAGTCATGAATCTCAAAAAATAATTTAGCTAATTCTTCATAACTAACCACAGAAGAATCAAAAATAACTCTTACAGCTTCTGCATGTCCTGTTGTTTTAGATCGTACTTGTTCGTATGTAGGATTCTTGACTTCTCCACCTATATATCCGCTTTCTACACTCTCCACACCGTTTTTTTCCTGTAAATAGTGTTCTACTCCCCAGAAACACCCACCAGCAAAGATTGCAACGTCTTTTTTACTCATAATCTGCTATATTTTTCTAAAGAAAAACAATTGTTAAAATTTAAACAAAAAGGGTAATTTCAGTGAAACCACTAAAATTACCCTTCAAAGTTAATAATTTTTCCTATTAAATGAAAAAAATTATTAGTATTTTCTTAAGGGAACTTCTAAAAATTGGATTTTAACGCTTTTAGATTTATAAGTTTCATCTTTGAATTTTTACAAATACGCCGTGGGAACCACCACGCCTGTATTTATAAAAATCCAAATCTAAAACTTCTAAATCTAAAATCGAATAAAACCAATTATTAGAACTCCCCTTAAAAAATATAACATTTTTTAATTCCATTTAGCAAGAGCGAAGTCCATTCTGTACTCTAACTTAGGATTGTAAGCGAATACACGAACAGCAACGTCGTAAGCACCATTAAATTCAGGAGACATATCACATTCGTAAGTTGCAATGTTGTTATGAGCCTCAACAAGGTTTAATGGAATAGTTGTTTTAAGAGTTCTAACACCGTTAGCTTCAACTTGTGCAATTACTACCTCTACACCTAAATCTTCAGTAGTTAAATCACCTAAGTTTACTTCTACGCGACTTTTGTATGGAGTGTCAGCTATAATAGTATTAACTGTAACGTCATAAGTATTTGAAGATGCAATATACATAGAATCCCAGTTGTTGCTAACTCTACGTTTCCAAGCAGCCATTTCTCTAGCTTCGCTATAATCGTCAGCAGCAACTTGTTTGCCTTTAGCAACTAATTTACCATAGAAACGCTCTTGGTAATCCTCAATCATACGAGCCATAGTGAAGTTAGAAGCTACATCAGCGATACTGTTTTTAACATAACCTACCCATTTTTCAGAGTAACCTTCTTCGTTAGCATCGTAGTAAGCAGGAACAATTTCGTCTTCGATGATAGAGTAAATAAGCTCAGCATCAAGTTGGTTTTGAAGTTCTTGATCAGCAAAAGTACGCTCCATTGGTAAACACCAACCAGCATCTTTTTGGTAACCTTCAACCCACCATCCATCAAGAACGCTAAAGTGAAGACCACCGTTCATAACAGCTTTTTCACCTGATGTACCAGAAGCCTCAAGAGGTCTTGTAGGAGTATTCATCCATACGTCAACACCTTGAACCATACGACGAGCTAATTCCATATCGTAGTTTTGGATAAATACGATTTTACCTGTAAATTGAGGTAATTTAGAAATCTCAACGATACGTTTGATAAGGTCTTGACCTGGTTTGTCATTAGGGTGAGCTTTACCTGCAAATACAAATTGTACTGGACGAGCTGTATTATTAACAATTTTCTCTAATCTCTCAAGGTTAGTGAAAAGAAGGTGAGCACGTTTGTAAGTAGCAAAACGACGAGCAAAACCTATAGTTAAAGTTTCAGGTTTTAAAGCCTCAGCAACTTGTACCATGTGAGCTGGAGAGTCAATACGAGATTTCTCAGGATTTAACACTCTAGTTTTAACGTGGTTGATTAATTTGCGTTTTAGGAACATTCTTTCTTCCCAAAGTTTAGCATCTGGAACTTTATAAATTTCTTTCCAAATAGATTTATCATAGTTGTGAGTCTCTAATGAAGCACCCATGTATTCGTTATAAAGTCTACGAAGGTTTGTAGCTGTCCAAGTTGGAGCGTGAACACCATTAGTAACATAACCTATGTGAAGCTCATTTTTGAAGTAGTTAGGCCAGATGTTAGCTAAGATTTCTTTACTAACTTCACCGTGTAACCAACTCACACCATTAACTTCTTGAGACATATTACAAGCTAGAACACTCATAGAGAATCTCTCGTTGTGATCATAAACATTAGTTTTACCTAAGTTGATGAATTGTTCCCAGTCAATTTTAAGAGCGTCTGGCATATAAGAGAAGTATTGTCTCATCATATCTTCAGGGAATGCATCGTGACCTGCTGGAACTGGTGTGTGTGTTGTGAATAAAGAAGAAGAACGAACAACCTCTAATGCTTCAGAGAATGAAAGACCTTCGTTAGCGATTAAGTCTTGACATCTTCTTAAGCCGATAAATGCAGCGTGACCTTCATTACAGTGGAATATATCCGACTTAATACCAATTTTGTTAAGCGCTTTGATACCACCGATACCAAGAAGAACTTCTTGTTTCATACGGTTTTCCCAGTCGCCACCATATAAGTGGTGAGAAATTGATTTGTCTTCGTGCATGTTTTCGTTGTGGTCAGTATCAAGAAGATAAAGTTCAGTTCTACCAACGTCACATCTCCAGATACGAGCAGTAACTACACGTCCTGGGTAGTTAAGAGTGATTCTTAACCATTTACCGCTTTCGTCTCTTAAAGGAACGATAGGAAGTTTATAGAAGTTTTGTGCTTCATAAGTAGCTTCTTGATCACCGTACATAGATAACTTCTGAGTGAAGTAACCGTAACGGTAAAGAAGACCTACAGCAGTCATATTGATGTTTTTGTCTGATGCTTCTTTCAAGTAGTCACCTGCAAGAATACCTAGACCACCTGAATAAATTTTAAGAGAGCTGTGTAGACCATATTCCATACTGAAATATGCGATTCTGTCTCCACCTCTATCTTCTTTTTTAGACATATAATCAAGGAATTCTGCGTAGATTTTATCCATAGATGCTAAGAACTCTTCGTCTTTTTCAATCTCTTTAAGACGCTCAGTAGAAAGATTATCAATCATTGCTATAGGATTGCGATCTACATCATTCCAAAGGTCTGGATCAATTGTCTCAAATAATTGTCTTGCATCTAGTGTCCAACTCCACCATAAGTTTCTTGACAACGCTTCTAAAGGTTGTAATCTCTCAGGTAAGACCCTCTCAATCATTACTCTTCTCCAGTTTGGAGCTGATTGCGACAATTGTTGTTTGATAAATGTTGCTTGTTCGGAGTTGTTGCCTCCATCATTAAATTTGGTACCCATTATTCTAATATTTTTTTTCGCCACTGCTTTATCATAAGCCTCAAGGTAGTAAGAATATAAATTCTCCCATAATGATTGCTTAGATAACTCAATAGCTTCATTACTAATTTCTTTCCACTCTTGTGTTGAGTGATGTGTATATTGTCTTAAAATGTTAGACATTTCAAATTTTACTTGTTCATGGTTGCTGTCATTTCTTTCAACAACTTCTACTGCTTTAACCTTGTTAGGTAGCGACTGTATCCATTTGCCAAAACCAGATAGGCTAGTAGTTAAACTAGGAACACCAAAAGCAATACTTTCTAGTGGTGTGTAACCCCATGGTTCATAATAAGAAGGGAACAAAGTAACGTCAAAACCTGAAAGCACATTGTAATAGTGCTCATTGAAAATGCCATCAACTCCATCAAGGTAAGCAGGCACAAGCATGATATTTACTCTACCATTACTTTTGTTGCTAAGACCTACAGATGCAAGTTTTGATAAAATAGCATCTTGTTCAGGATTTCCAATATAGTGAGTTAGGTTTTTGATGTAATATTGTTCTACTGATGTTGCTCCTATCTCTAACATTTGTTGAAGATCTTTACGTGGACCAAAGCTCCATCCTGGAACAAGGATGTATGCTAGGATGTCTCTACCAAGATTTTCATCATCGTTAAGAAGGGCTAAAGTGTCAATAAATTGATCTAAGCCTTTGTTTCTAAATTCGTAACGTCCACTTGTTCCTACAATAAGAGGTTCTTCATTATATTGTATGCCAAGAGAAGTTTCAGCTACTTTTATTAGTTTAGCTCTTGCACCACGACGTTTTTGCTCTAGACCTTCACCAACGATTTTGTCATCAAAACCATTAGGAGTTACAACCTCAGCTTCTTTTCCTACCATGTATTTACACTCATAAGATGTAATATCACTAACAGTAGTAAAACAGTCGTAACTTTCTGCTGATACCTTTTCAATAGAGTACATACTAGTCATATTGAAACGAGCAGCTAGCTGAGCAACGTCAAATCTCTCCATATCATCATATAGATTAAGACCGTTTCCAGCTATAGAACGACCCATTGCTGTTGCATGTGTTGTGAATGTTGTTGCTATATAGGGGGCGATAGTGTTTAGAGTTAAACCGCCCGATGCAGTCATCCATTCATGGAAATGAGCGACAACTTCGTCTCTTCTATAACCATAGAAAGTAACAAAACTTTCGATAGCACGAGCTGCTGCATAACCAAATATTACTGGTTCAGCATAGTGCCAACCTGCATTTAGAGAATCAACTTGGTGGCTAGCCCAAAGTTTACCTAAGATTTCGTCTTTTTGAGTTGCGTAAGATGCAAAATCAACCAAAATAGCAATAGGAGAACCCTCTATTTTCCAACGCCCTATTCTAACACGAATGCCGTCATTGTAAGCTGCTACTTTCCACTCTTTGAAAAGGTACAAATCTTCATCAAATTCTAATTCGGTTTCTTTGTTGAAACTAGGACCCATAACAATGTAGTTATCTTCGCCAAAGTGGTTGTGAACAGTAGGCGTTTTTGAAGCAATAACAGTGTGGATGCCTCCAACTTTATTACACACTTCCCAACTAATTTCAAAAAGGTGTTTTTTTTGTAAATTATTTGTATTTGCCATAAAATTTATCTTTATTTATCTTATATTTGTAGCGTTAAAAGTTCATTAACGAACGCCAAATATATAAAAAAAACTGAATATACTAATTAAATTTCAAAAAAAAATATGTTAAATATCATACTGACAAATAAGAAGATAGCCCTTACGGCCTTTGTAGCCTACTTTTTCCTTGTAATATTTTTATCTTTGCATACCTTTGAACAAGACCCAGATCGTATAAAAATAGAGAATTTTGACAAGTTTGTACACTTCTGTTTTTACTTTGGAATGTCTATTTTGTTTATGCATTTACTGAATGTTAAACCTATTAAAAATAAGAAGTTTATGATTCCTATAACTTTGGTTTTTGTAGTTTTTGTAGGTGTGGCGATTGAGTTTGTGCAGCCTCACTTTAATCGTTCAAGTGATGTTTTTGATGTTGTGGCTAATAGTACTGGCACTGTAGTAGGTACAATATTATACACATTAATCGCAAAAAAAACAAAATGTTTAAAATTTTTATAACCTTAAGAAAATGAAATCACTATTTATTGCTTGTTTTTGCCTTGTTTCTTGTTCGCTTTTTGCTCAAGAAAGTGTAACGTTGCGTTTGTGGGAAAATGGCGCACCTAACTCTAATGGGATTACTGAAAAAGAGTATGAGCCTAGGAAAGACCGTATAACAAATGTTACAGATCCAACATTAACTATTTACCCTGCTGAAAATCCAAATGGTAAGGCTGTAATTATGTGTCCTGGCGGTGGATATTCCCTGGTTGCTATACATCATGAAGGTTTTCAGATGGCAGATTGGTTTAATTCTATGGGGATAACTTATGCCGTGCTTAAGTATCGTATGCCTAATGGTAATAAAGAAGTGCCATTGAGTGATGCACATAGAGCAATTGAACTGATGCGTGAAAATAGCGAGAAGTGGGATATTGATAAAGTTGGGATTATGGGATGTTCGGCAGGAGGGCATCTAGCAAGTACTGCTGCTACACATTATACTGCTGAGAATAGACCTGATTTTCAGATTTTGTTATATCCTGTAATAAATATGAATGCGGAAATTACTCATGTTGGGTCTCGTAATCAGTTGTTAGGAAAAAATGCAAGTGTTGATGATTTAGATTATTACTCTAATGAATTACAAGTCTCAGCAGATACACCGCCAGCATTTATAGTACATAGTAGTGATGATGCAGTAGTTCCAGTAAAAAATAGTATAGACTATTATATGTCTTTAATAAATAATAAGGTGTCTGCTAGTTTACATATTTACCCTACAGGAGGTCACGGTTGGGGATTTAATGACAACTTTAAATATAAAGATGAGTGGACTACTGAATTAGGGGTTTGGTTAAAAAATTTAGAACTCTAGAGGTTTCCTTATTAGGTTAAAATAAAAAAGACAATTTCATTAGCTGAAATTGTCTTTTTTATTTTAGAAGTTCCCTTTAACCTAAAAGGAAGCTCTAAAGAACTTGTTTCTTTTGATTCATTTATTTCAAGAAGTTCCCGAAATACTATCTGTGACGAAGTTCGTCAGAAACAGTTAATTTTTTTCTACCTTTAGCTCTTCTAGACGCTAATACTTTACGTCCGTTAGCTGTTGCCATTCTTTCGCGGAAACCATGTTTGTTTCTTCTCTTGCGTTGAGATGGTTGAAATGTTCTTTTACTCATTGTTTTATAGTTTTTTGTATTTTTTTCGGTCTGCAAATATAATTATATTTTTTTGAATAACAAAAATATTCACAAAACATTTGATTTATTTTATTTTTTATCAGTTGGTTAATGTAAAAAAATGACTATCTTTACTGCTGATTTTTGGCTTTTAGGATGCTGAATTTATTGTTTATTAATAAAACCTACATATTATGTATGAAAGTGTATTGCTCTATGATATTGAGATTTACAAATATTTAAACGGAGATTTAGGCAATTTTGTTGATTCTCTGATGATTATGTTTACAAGTAAAGCAACATTAGTATGTGCTATTTTGGTGACTTTGATATTTTTATATAAAAAACTTTCCAAAAAAGAGTTTATATCTACAATTGTGTGCCTACTTTTAATAGTTTTAGTGGCAGATCAGACTTGTAATTTCTTTAAAAACACCTTCCCACGACTAAGACCTATGTATGAACCAGCCCTAGAAGGAATAGTTTATCTTATAGATAATATTCGAGGCGGAATATCTGGGACGGTGTCTGCACATGCAGCTAATAGTTTTGGAACTTTAGTGTTTCTTAGTTTAATAGTAAAAAAACGTTGGTATACTATTTCTTGTATCGTGTTAGCAGCTTTAATATCATATAGCCGTATATATTTAGGTTTCCATTATCTTTTGGATGTTACTTATGGGACAATATTAGGAGTTTCTGTGGCGTATCTTTTCCGTTATTTAATGATAAAAGTTGATAAATGCTTTTTGAAGTCGTAGATAAGCCTTTACGTAAATATTGGTTGATACTGCGATGATTATTAATTATTAGTAGTATTTTATATATACTTATATTATATATAGGTATAAATTGCTATGTTTTATTTGTCAATTTGCTATAAAATTTGCAAAATGATAAAGAAAACACTATTTTTGTAGCCAACAAACTTTATTTTATTCTTTAATTGATGCTATTATTTGTCATAGTATTACTTTATCTGAAATTTATAAAACTGACATAAAAATGAAAAGAAACTTGCTA
Source organism: Rikenellaceae bacterium (assembly GCA_044433415.1). GTDB lineage: Bacteria > Bacteroidota > Bacteroidia > Bacteroidales > Rikenellaceae > JAWXTP01. The sequence continues at coordinate 7,054 of JAWXTP010000002.1, read as the reverse complement.
ATTATTAGTTTGGTGTTTGCCGCTTTATCTTTGGCTAATACTACTTATGCTAGAGAAAATGCAGAGCCAAGCATTGCTCAGCCTCAGCAATTGACGCCTGAACAACGACAGTATAGGGCTCAGCTGAACAAAACTACAACTTATGTGAATGTGCTTAAAAAGGGAGATTCATACAAAGCAAAACTAGAAGCGCTTAGAGATGCTGAACCTATAGATAGCAATATCGAAGCTCTACAAGCTATCATCGATGAGGTTAAGCCAATAATCTCAGCTCAAAATATTGTAGATTACTTCAATATGAGAGCACTTGACGAAGCTGTGGCTATGTTAATGAAAAAGCCAGGTGTTGATGTTGCAGAAATCAATCAAAAATATGCTGAACTTAAAGCCTTAGTAGCTAGGGGTTTTGACGGCATTTACGCTAAAGAGCCTTCAGCTTATGATGCCGTAGAACAAGCATTACAATTAAAGCGTGAGATTTTACTTGCGAATCCTGCAGTTGACGTAGATAGCTTTATGTCTGTAAAATCTAACATTGATGCTGCTAGCAGTAGAGATGTTGGTGCAGGTAGTTTAGGTATACAGCCTAACAACTGGTCTAATATCACATCTGCGAAAAAAGAGGGTAATGATATTGAACTTATACAATTCTCAGGATTGAAATCAGGTAATCTTGAATATAAAACAATTTATACTCCTACAATAAAAGATGCAACTATTACTGACCTTAAATTACACTGGGATGCTGATAGAATGTTATTTACTTCTCTTAAAGGTGACGAGTTACTAAAAAGATTCCAAGTTTTTGAAATTAACTTAGAAACTGGTGATGTTAAAGAAGCGATAGACAATGATGAACCAGATCTTGACTTTTTTGATGCAACTTATCTTCCTGATGGACGTATCATTGCAACTTCAGATATAGGTTATCAAGGTGTTCCTTGTGTAAGTGGTGCTGATCAAGTAGGTAATATGGTGCTTTATAACCCAGAAGATAAATCTTTACGTCGTTTAACTTTCGACCAAGATGCTAATTGGCATCCTACAGTTATGGCTAACGGTAAAGTAATGTATGTAAGATGGGAGTACGCTGACTTAACTCACTACTTCTCTCGTATAGTTATGCACATGAACCCTGACGGTACTGAACAAAAGTCTCTTTATGGTAGTGGATCTTTATTCCCTAACTCTATATTTGACATTCAACCTCTTCCAGAAGTTACTAACCGTTTTGTAGGTATTATTTCTGGTCACCACGGAACAGTTCGTTCAGGACGTATGGTAACCTTCGATCCAGCTAAGAGTAGAAAAGAGGAAAAAGGTATGCTTCAAGAATATCCATTCAGAGATAGAGCTATTGAACCTATAATTAAAGATCAGATGGTTGATGGTGTTTGGCCTCAACTTATTAAGCCTTACCCTATAGATGATAACACTTTCTTAGTAACAGCTAAATTAAGCCCAGGTTCTCTTTGGGGACTTTACTTAATTGACTCTTACGATAATATGACTCTTTTATATGAGTCTGAAGATGCAGGTTTCATTTATGGTATTCCTTTAAAGAAAACTACAACTCCTCCTGTAATTCCTGATAAAGTACAACTTGATAAGAAAGAAGCTAATGTATTTATTCAGGATATCTATGAAGGAGAAGGTCTAATAGGAGTTAAAAGAGGTGAAGTTAAGGCTTTACGTGTATTTGCTTATGAATATGCTTACTTAACTACTCCTTCTAATCACTATGTGCATGGTATTCAATCTGGTTGGGATATTAAACGTCTTATTGGTACTGTTCCTGTAGAAGCAGATGGTTCTGTTTCGTTTGTTATTCCTGCCAATACTCCTATATCTTTACAACCTTTAGACTCAGAGGGTCGTGCTATTCAATGGATGCGTAGCTGGTTAACAGGTATGCCTGGTGAGACTGTTTCTTGTGTGGGTTGTCACGAAGATCAAAATACTATTCCTGTTCCTAAGAGTAGCTTAGCTTCTAAGAAAGCTCCTCAGCAAATACAAATTGTAGAAGGCGGTATTCATGCTATGAACTTCCCACTAGTTATACAACCTATATTAGATAGAGCTTGTATTGCTTGTCATGATGGTTCTAATGCTTCTATGCCTAACTTTAAAGACACTTCACTATCTGTGCCTAACTTCCAAAATGGTGTATTTGGATATAGTAAGAGTTATTTAGCGTTCCACCCTTATGTTAACCGTCAAGGTTCTGAGGCTGATATGTATGTTATGACACCTTATGAGTATCACGCTTCAACAAGTGAGGTAGTACGTAAGTTATCTCGTGGTCACCATGGTGTAGAGCTTACAGATAGCGAATGGAAAGGTCTATATGCTTGGATAGATATGAATGCTCCTTATTATGGTCGTTTTAATGCTAATGAGCACGGAGGTTTTGATCAATTTTTACGTCGTACAGAGCTTGCTAATCGTTATGGTAATGGTACAGGTGTTGACTGGAGAAAAGAACTCGATGATTATGCTGATTACCTAAAATCTAAAGGTGAAATCGTACCTGTTAAGCCTGAGGCTGTAGAGAAAGAAACTTATAAAGCTGCTTCACAAAAAGGATGGCCAATGACAGATGCTGATGTTAAAGCTATTGTAGCTAAAGAAGGTTTAGAGAAAAAAGTTGTTAAACTTGCTGATGGAGTAGAAATCACATTCGTAAGAATCCCTGCTGGTAAATTTATAATGGGTTCTAATGGTGATCCTATTTCAGCTCCTGAGTTTAAAACAACTGTTAAAGATGCTTTCTGGATGAGTGAAACAGAGATTACTAACGAACAATATAATGTAATCTTCCCCGAGCACGACTCTCGTATTTATGCTCAATTCTGGAAAGACCACGTTAACCCTGGTTATCCTGCTAATGAGCCTAAACAACCTGTAGTTCGTATTAGCCGTGAGCAAGCTGCTGAATTTGCTAGTGCTGTAGCTGAGAAAGCTAACCTTAACGTTCTACTTCCTACAGAAACACAATGGGAATGGGCTGCAAGAGGTGGTAAAGACACAGACTTCTGGTACGGTGCACAAGATGCATATTTCGGTAAATATGCTAACCTTGCTGATGTTTCTCTAGAGAAAATGGCTGTTGCTGGTGTTGACCCTAAACCTATGAACAAAAATCACCCTTGGTTTGAGTATTATAATTATATACCTAAGGTTGAAAGTGTTGATGATGGTAGTATGCTTCCTGTTGCTGTAGGTCAATATGAGCCTAATCAATTTGGTTTATACGATATCGTAGGTAATGTTTGGGAATGGACTCGTTCAGACTTTATGGAGTATCCATTAAGCTCAAAATCTAAAGTTGAAGGACAAACTAAAGCTGTTGCTCGTGGTGGTTCTTACATTGATAGACCAAAAGACGCTACAGTTTCTGCACGTAGAGATTACCTTCCTTGGCAAAGAGTAAACTGTGTAGGTTTCCGTTTAGTTATTGAAGACTAATAAATGGAGTTATGCGGTTAAAATAGGCGTTTTTAAGGCGCTATATCTAAAAAAACAGCTTGTGCTATACTTATTTAGTGCAGGCTGTTTTTTTGTCTTAAATCCCTTTAAATTTCGCACTTCTGAATAAAGAAAGGAAGCATCCCAAATTAGCCGTCTTTCTCATTAGATAAGTAATTAACTTAGTCCGATATTAGTCCACTGCAATTTGTCCTAAATATATCTGTTTTTTTAATCGGATATTAATAATAGCTTTAATAATTTAGTCGCTTGCCACGGCTCAGTATGATCCAGTATGGCTAAGTGTGCTAACCGATTCAAATTAATACCATTAGCTAAAGTGTGCTGACTTATAAACGCATTGATTCTTATGAGGTTAAATTTGGGATGTTTACGGTAAGCAAAATAAAAGCTATATAAAAAACTTCACCCTCGTTACATTATGCAACGAGGGTGAAGTTTTTTTATAAAGCATTTATATGTTAAGGGAAGAAGTCCTATCTAGTACCACCAGCCCACCATACTTTTTCACTTAATACATAAGTGCCATCACCAAACGCCTCACTTACGTTAGTATTTGCTGTAACATCATCATCACCGTAAGGTAAACGTTGAGGATATAACCAAGTGTAAGGATTTTCAAGTGCGTAATTAATACCCATAGCCATTTGACGTCTCATGTCACTATATGTTTCAAGAGTTTCACCATCTTGGTAAACACCTAAGTATTTTTGAATAGCGATTTCTTGAACTGCATCTTCTTCAAAACGAGGTTTAACTTCGTCTTCTATGTAAGCAGCGATAACATCAGCTGTCATAGTTGTGTAACCATAAACACGAGTTGCAATGTTACCAGCTTTAACCATAGCAGCAGTAACAGCAGCTTCTAAAGCAGTGTAAGCATTAGTTAAATCACTTTTTCTAGCGTAAGCCTCAGCTTTGATAAACATAAGTTCGTGGTAGCTCATATACATTACTGGAGCAGCACCATCAAAACAAGAAGTTGTGATAGAATAATAAGCTGCTTGAGCATCTGTTGTACCGTTAGCAGCAACGCCAACATAATATTGAGTAGTACCTACAACGCTAGTACCTGCAGCGTATTGATCATAACGAGGGTCATTACGTTCAGTATACTTCTTAACAAAAGAAGTAGAAAGGCTTAAATAGTCACGAGAATCGTAGAAAGAAGCGTAAGGAGTGATAGAAGAAACACCATTGAATACGCTGTTTTTAGCTTCGTCAGTTGCTGAAGTAAAACCTTTTTCTGCTGCTGCGATAACAGCATCATAATCAGAAGAGCTATAGTTGTTTACATAACTTAAACGCATTAAGTGACGAGCTTTAAGAGAGTAAGCAAATTTGATATAAGCAGCTGCGCGGTTTTCAGTACCAGAAACTGTAGAATATTGACCGTAAATCATATCTTGAGCGTCATCTAAAGGCATATCACCATATTCACCAGCTTCTAGGTTAGCGATACCAGCTTCTAGGTTAGCAAAGATATCCTCATAGATAGACTCTTGAGAATCTAATTGTGGTTGAAGAATACCTTCGTCAACTCTTAAAGCTTCTGTCCATGGAACATCACCCCAGTTGTCAGTAAGAATACCTAAGTATAAAGCTCTAAGAACTTGTGCAATACCTAAGTTGAAAAGGCTACCTTCGTCAGTACCACCTTCACCACATTTTTCTTCGATTAATTTAAGCTCTTGAAGGTGGAAGTATAGGTAATACCAAGAGTTGTTAAAAGTTGTAGAGTTCCAAACGCTAGATGTACGCATCTCAGCTTCACTCATTTGACCAAATGTACCAACTTCGTGCTCAGTATAAGTCATTACATAGAACATAGCATCACCACCTACTGTAACACAAGCAAGGTTGTTTTGAATGTTAGTAAATGAAAATTTTGCAGCCACAGCATCAGGTCCAACACTATCATAATCAGTGTTGATTTCGTCCATTACGCTTTCAGAACATGAAGTCAAAGCTACAGCTGAAAACAATAGGCTATATAATATTTTTAATCCTTTTTTCATATTTTTAAATTTAATTTTATTACATGTAATAAATTGTCAGTGTCCGGTAAAAACAAAATAAATAAGTTATTATAGTTTTGATGCTTTTTATGAAGCAAATTTTTATATATTAATTCTTATTTTGTAATACTTCAGTCTGCACAGTTGGCAGGAAGCAGGGTGTTCGCTTTTTTCAAGAATGGCTTAGATTTTTTGCGTTTTTAGAAGTTTTAAACGGAGCAGCCTTGAGGGCTGTGAGTATTGAAACTTCTAAAAAGGTGAAAAATGTAGGCCGTTATTGGGAAAAGCCATCCCGGCGTTTGTGCCGGACACTAAAGCCTCACTAGAAAGTTAGGTTGATACCTAGACCGTAGCTCGTAGACTGTGGTAAAGAGAGTCTCTCGAACGAACCACCCATGTTACCATTACCTTGAGAAGACTCAGGGTCAAGGTTAGGAAGTTTAGTCCATACTAAAATGTTACGAGCAAATATGTTTAATCCTAATTTGTAGTTCTTAGCGATTGTAAAGTCATAACTTAAGCTTACTTCACGTAATTTAAGATAGTCATTGTCATAGATATATGCTTCGTCGATATTACCTAATACACTTGCATAAAGAGTTTGGATATCATCACCTGAACCGTCAGTATTGATTGCAATATCATTAGCTTTAGAAGCTGTTACATTACCATCTTCATCCCATGCTGTAGCGATAGTACCATTATATACTCTTGCACTTGTACGATCTTCTGTTTCAGCTGAAGTACCGTATAGGTTCATCAAACCGTTAGTACCGCTATACATTTGACCACCGTTTTTGTAATCGAAAGTAGCACGAAGTTGTAATTTTTTGTAACGAAGATTCATACCAAAACCTAAGTTGAAGTTTTGAGAAACATCACCAATTACATCATCAGCACCACCTATAGGCATACCATAATAAGGGTTAGCAACACCATCAACGAATTGTTCGCTATCAACTAAGATGTTACCATCTTGGTCTTTTGCGAAAGAAGAACCATAGATAACTGGGTATTTATCACCAGTACTTGCACGAACTTGAGGAGTTGTAAAACCACCTAAGTAAATACTATTAACACCATCAGCTAATTCGTCAACATAGTTATTCATTTTTGTGAAGTTAGCGTTAATGCTGAAGTCCCAATCTTTTTTATTTACGATATTGAATGTAGCACTAAGTTCAAAAGCGTCAGTGTGAATACGACCACCATTCATTACGTATGAAGAGTAACCTGTAGAAGCAGCCAAAGGAACATCAAAGATTTGGTCTTTAACATTTTGACGAGAGTAAGTAAAGCTTAAATCTAAGAAGTTGTTGAATAATCTTAAGTCAACACCTGCTTCATAAGAGATAGTATTTTGAGGTTTAAGTTCAGAGTCATATAAATAAGAACCGTGAACTAGAGAAGTAACACCATCATTAGGGTAAGAAATTGGAGATTTGTCCCAGAAACCACCACCTACAGAACCTGTAGTATAGTAAGCATCATAATAGTTATCTGCTTGACCTACCTCAGCGTAAGAAAGGCGAAGTTTACCAAAGTTA
>JAWXTP010000001.1:0-4462 GCA_044433415.1 Rikenellaceae bacterium | reverse complement strand
CTCTTAATCGCTCCACAACTAGAGAGCAATTCATATCTAAGCTAAAGGATACAGGTATAGATGTATTATTTCGAGTCAATGATAGCGGTAGGATGTATGGAGTAACCTATATTGACCATAACAATAATACAGTATTGAATGGATCAAGACTAGGTAGGGAACTATCAGCAAATGCACTTACAGAGTGGTTTGATAATCCTCAGCAAACGGTCACACCTCCTACTCAAACACCTTCACCACAAGAGGCGAATAATTTACAATCTAACATGGAGCATCAAAGTAGAGATGATGAGCATGAATCATCACTAGGTCTCTTTGATTTTGACCTTGCAAAAGGTGGTGACGATCCCGAAGAGGAGCGATTTAGACGACGTATGCAACGCAAAAGAAGAAAGAGTCGTAGACTCTAAATTAATAATTTACAATTCACCATTTATAATTAAAAAACATGCAACAAGAAGATGACCTAAGAGCATTAGGTAAAATAATGGACTTGCTACGAGCAGTAAGTATCCTATTTGTGATAATGAATATCTATTGGTATTGCTATGAGACAATCCAATATTGGGGAGTGGATATCGAAGTAGTCGATAAAATACTAATGAATTTCAACCGCACAGCAGGACTGTTTAGCTCTACTTTATGGAGTAAATTAGCAGCAGTGCTACTTCTCGCCCTTTCTTGTTTAGGTACACGAGGTGTAGTAGATGAGAAGATAACATGGGGTAAGATATGGGCATTAATGGGAGTTGGTACTATATTCTTCTTCCTTAATTGGTGGGTGCTGTCACTACCTCTACCTATCGAGACAAACACAACTCTCTATATTGTAACCATGGCAATAGGTTATATCGCTCTACTAATGGCAGGGCTATATATGAGTAGACTACTAAACACAAACCTAATGCAAGACCCATTTAATAACGAAAATGAATCGTTTATGCAAGAGACACGCCTTATGGAGAATGAATATTCTGTAAATCTACCGACAAAGTTCTACTACAACAAGCGATGGAACAGTGGATGGGTAAATGTAGTTAATCCCTTTCGTGCTACTATTGTTCTTGGTACTCCAGGTAGTGGTAAGTCGTATGCTGTGGTAAACAACTTCATAAAACAACAGATAGAGAAGGGATATAGTCAATATATCTACGACTTTAAGTTCCCTGATCTATCTACCATAGCTTATAATCACCTACTTAACCATCAAGCTAGTTATAAGGTAGTGCCAAAATATTATGTTATAAACTTCGATGACCCAAGACGCTCACACCGCTGCAATCCTCTCAATCCAAAGTTTATGACAGACATTTCAGATGCTTATGAGAGTGCCTATACCATAATGTTAAATTTAAATAAAACGTGGATTCAAAAGCAAGGAGATTTCTTTGTAGAGTCACCTATAATCCTCTTAGCAGCAATTATTTGGTATCTACGTCTCTATGAAGGAGGTAAATATTGCACCTTCCCCCATGCAATAGAATTTCTATGTAAAAGATATGAAGATACCTTCCCAATTCTAACCTCATACAAAGAGCTAGAAAACTACCTTTCTCCTTTTATGGATGCGTGGAAAGGCGGAGCGATGGATCAATTGAATGGGCAGATAGCAAGTGCTAAAATACCACTCTCTCGTATGATTTCACCACAGCTATATTGGGTGATGAGTGGTGATGATTTCACCCTAGATATTAACAACCCCGAAGAGCCAAAAATCCTATGCGTAGGCAATAACCCCGACCGCCAAAATATCTATGGTGCAGCACTAGGGTTGTATAATAGCCGTATAGTAAAGCTAATCAACAAAAAAGGACAGCTAAAAAGCTCTGTTATCATAGATGAGCTACCGACCATATATTTCAGAGGATTAGACAACCTTATAGCCACAGCTAGAAGCAATAAGGTAGCAGTCTGTTTAGGTTTTCAAGACTTTTCACAGCTAAAACGAGACTATGGCGATAAAGAGAGTGCAGTAGTGATGAACACAGTAGGCAATATTTTCAGCGGACAAGTAGTAGGCGAAACAGCCAAAAACCTCTCGGAGCGTTTTGGAAAAGTTCTACAACGCAGACAATCACTAACGATAAACCGTAACGATAAATCCACTCAAATCTCTACTCAAATGGACTCTCTAATCCCTCAAAGTAAGATTTCAACCCTCACACAAGGTATGTTCGTAGGCGCAATCTCCGACAACTTCGATGAGCGTATCGACCAAAAGATCTTCCATGCAGAGATAGTAGTAGACTCCGAAAAAGTATCAGCCGAAACCGCACGACATGAAAAAATCCCCACCATCATCGACTTCACTGACGACAAAGGTGAGGATTGCATGGCTGAGCAAATCCAACTTAACTACGACCAGATCAAATCCGACGTAACAAATATAGTCTCGTCCGAACTAGAGCGTATCAAATCAGACGAAAACTTAAAACATTTATTAAAACAATAAAATATAATACATGGCATCAATCAAAGTAAAATTCAGACCCTCAAAAGTAGAGGGCAAAGAGGGAGTAATCTACTATCAGATTATCTGTAATAGGGTAAGTCGTCAAATTGCAACGGAGTATAGGATATACAGATCTGAATGGAATGATGATATTAGTAATATTGCTATGTCAGAGTTTGATAATGGGAGAAATAAGATTTTAATAAATATAAAGGAACGAATTAAACTTGATTTAAATAGGTTGAATCATATTGTAGTATCTTTAGGCAGACATAATCTCTCATTCTATGCTGATGATGTGGTGAAATTATTTGAGAAGGAGCTAAAAGGGCAAACGCTTTTCATTTTTATGCAAGGAGTAATTACAAGGTTAAGAGAGCTTAGAAAAGAGAGATGTGTTGAGACCTACACAACAACGCTCAAAAGCTTTATACGTTTTCGTGAAGGTGAGGATCTATTGCTTACCGACATCAATTCGGATTTAATGATTAGCTATGAAGCATATTTGAAGTATTTGGGTGTCTCGATGAATACTATTTCATTCTATAATAGAATACTTAGAGCAGTGTATAATCGAGCAGTAGAACAAGAGCTTATAGATCAGAAATACCCATTTAAAAAAGTTTATACAGGAGTTGATAAGACTGTTAAACGTGCCTTACCTATAAAGTTTATAAAACAGATCAAAGAGTATGATTTGTCGCTGAACCCCAAGATGGCATATGCACGAGATATGTTCATGCTGAGTTTCTATACTCGTGGGATGTCATTTGTTGATATGGCATATCTAAAAAAGAAGGATCTTCAAAATGGTGTAATTACATATCGTAGACGCAAGACTGGTCAGCAACTACATATTAAGTGGGAGAAGTGCATGCAAGAGATAGTATCTAAATATGAGAGCGAAACGGAGTACCTTGTGCCTATTATCACCAAGAAAGTAGAGAATGAAAGGCGGTTCTATCAGAAAGAGTTAGCAAAAATAAATATTCAACTCAAAAAGTTATCAGAACTACTATCTATACAAATGCCTTTAACTATGTATGTTGCACGTCACTCGTGGGCTTCAATAGCCAAGAGTAAGAATGTACCACTATCTGTTATTTCAGAGGGGATGGGTCACGACTCTGAAGCAACAACACAAATCTACCTTGCATCACTAGATACAGCAGTAGTCGATAAGGCAAATCGTATGATTTTAAGGTTACTAGTGTAAAAAGTTTGGGAATTACGTAAGTCTCTCTTTAAGAGAAGTTTAATTATACGCAAAAGTATGTAATTAAACAATATAAACCAAATAAATAATCTTTTCAAAGATCAATTTTGCCGTATATATATACTATTTGTTTGGCATATTTAGGCATATGCTGTGTGCAAAGTATTGACTTTTAACGGTTTATAAAAGCTATTTTCTCTTAAAGAGAGACATGGTATTAAAAAGTGCTATTTAGTACGAGAGATACTCATGAGAATTGAGAAAAAGACAAAGATGAGATGTGAAAAATGTTTAACAAGGAGTCATTGTTTTGCAATTTAAGGAGTCTCTTTGAAAGAGAAGACTTCTTTTTGAAAGAGAAGTCTAACAACTGCAAAGGTAGTGAAAAATAATGAAATACAGCTATTTTTAGATAGTAAAAGGTAACTGTAAGTTTATTTTTCAAACAAATGTTAAGCAACTTTTAATCAGCAAATTAATTAGGAGTCTAATTATTAAGGGATTGGAATTTGCATTTTCTCTTTCAAAGAGAAAATGGATAGAGAAAAAACATTATTTTTTGCTGAGTAACTTATGTACAGGCAAAATTTAGTATTAAAAACCGCAAAAGGTTAACTGACTAATATTGAGTAAAATACATCAATACGAGTGTCTACCCACTATGTCTAAACCTCAAAATATAGGTATTTAGATGATCCAGGTAGTATATAAAATAACTGATACTGTATGGTATGCGATGAAGGCATCATATAGCAAGGCCCTCAAAGCAAAGGAGTCGTTAGATCCTATGAATA